>DATFIM010000146.1 GCA_035270125.1 Halanaerobiales bacterium
CAGGCCGATAAGTGGAGTATAAGTGGTGATTATCTCAGATATTTTATAGAAAGTAATGATAATGAAGGTTTAATGGAAGTTATTGAAGATATTAATGGCCTTCTCTCAGATGAAGATACTTTAATCAGTAGTTTGATGAAATGTCTGGAAGGCTATCCTTTAGAAAAATTTCCTATGCAGCTTTTAGTTACCTTAAAGGATAAAACTGACCATCCTTTAATTAAATCTGATGAACTATATATAACTTATCTTGATACTCTACTTGCTATGTTACAAAAGGCTGAAAAACAAAATCCAGAAGCAGTAGAAGAAATGAAAAAATATCTTAAAAATGAACTTATAAACTTAGAATTAGGTGAAATTGACAGTCCTTTGATAGAATTGGCTTTATTGAGAGTCAAAGAGGATGAATTAAACGAAACTGAATTAAATAAAAGATTTGAGAGATTGATGTCTTATTCTGCTTCTTATCCAGAAGAAGTAGTAGCTAAATATGAGGCGATTATCCGGTATGGAGATCCTGCTCAAATTCTTGATAATCCTCCGGAAACTAATAATATGAATGAAGAGTACTTCAATTTTTATAAATTAGTTGCTGCTATAAAAATAGAAAGAATTGAAGAAGCTCAACAATATTTTCTCCAGGAAGGCTATTCTGAAATAAGAAAGGGTAATTCCAGTGGATTATTTTTACGCCTTCTTAATTATCTGGATAGTGAAAAACTTAAAAGAGTATTAAAAGAATTTGAGATGGGAGAACAGTTTATCCCCTTAGTAGATGAATTAGTTAATTACTTAAATTCAGCTCAAAATTAGGCATCGATTTTTGAAAAATAGGAGGGAAAAATGAGAAGTGAAGATAATAGAGTAGGCTATCTGCAAATAATTGTGGCCATGATTATCTGGGGGAGTGTAGGTATTGTAGCAAGGTTTATACCCTATTCTTCAAAAATAATTGTTTTTTATAGAGTATTATTTGCCTTTATTTCTCTAACAGTATATATATTTGCTACTGGAAATTTTAAAATGAATTTAGAGGGTAAAAAACTTTTTACTTTAGGGGCAGGTTTTTTTCTGGCCCTAAACTGGTTGTTTTTCTTTAGAGCTGTTAAAACAACTACTATTGCTAATGCAACTATAAGTTATTATACCTCCCCTATAATTTTGAATATACTTGCGGTTATTGTTTTAAAAGAAAAATTACTAAAAAAGACGATAATCTCATTAATAATTGCTTTTACTGGCCTTTTATTTATAATTTCAGATGGGAGCCAGGCAGCTTTAGTAAATAATAAACTGGGTATAATTTATGGTCTAACTGCAGCTTTCTTTTATGCATTATTTGCTATTACTAATAAAAAAATAACTGGATTAAGCTCACTTAAAACAACTTTTATTCAAAGTGGAGTGGCTGTTTTAAGTTTTATTCCATTTGTTGTCCCAATTACTATACCAAATTTAAAAAGTTTATTATTATTACTGATAATGGGAGTTTTTCATACTGCTCTGGCTTTAATTTTATATGTTAGTGGTTTAAAAAAGATTAAAGCACAGAGTGTAGGAGTTTTAAGTTACCTTGATCCAGTAAGTGCAGTTATTCTTGCTGCTCTTTTTTTAGGAGAAATTCCTTCAATATTAACCTTAATTGGAGCAGTATTGATTTTAGGTAGTGGCTATATTTTGATGAAAAAATAGGCAAATATAGAAAATTGATATTTTTTTAAAATTATAAAATTTGAATTAGCCGTTTAGAATGTAATATAATATAGTTAAGAAAGTACAAAATGAAATTATTTTCCCTGGAAGGAGGGAAATTTATGGATAAATCTCAAAAGATTAAAGAAGTACTTGAAGAGACTGAAATATTAAAAAAACCAGATAAATTGATTTCAAGCTCTGGTTCAACGAAAATGCACTATTATGTTTTAACTGAACCTGTTTATCTAGAGGCTTTTCCAGATGAAGGTCCGGAGACAAGGATTCGTGAAGGATGGATTAGTTGGGATAAACCAAAGTTGCTTACTCCAGACTATATAATGAATATGGAAGGTTTTAGTGAAAATTCCAAAAAAGCAATGAAAATAATGGCTCAAGAAAATCCTGATCTTGCTGGATTATTATATAAAATGAATTACAAAAAAGAAAAAGGAGAAACAAGAACAGTATCTCAAAATATAAAACAAACAGCAGAGCGAATTGAAAATGAACTTTCTGAGAGCTCAGAATTGATCAATGTAATTATTAAAGGGGTAGATGAATACTGGGATGTTTCTTTGATGAAGTTTGTTCAGGAATTTGTAATGAAGAGTGCTGCTGAAAATCAGATGCCAGATTATAAGTCAAAAGGACATGTTTCTCATAATGATAAAGGTCAACCGGTTGTTACTCGTAATCTTAAGGGACTTCCTCAGGCAGCTAATAAGGAAATTGAAGAAATGTTTCAGAAGGTTAAAAAGGGTGATCTTGATCCATCGAAATTAAAACAGGAACTTGATAGATGGGGAGTTTATAAACAGTATGAAGATAGATTTCTCGATTTATTTAAGTAATAAATTTTATTCAGGAGGGGTTTTTAATGGATAAAATTAAAAGTTCTTATGAGATTGCTATGGAAAGGGCTAAAAAGTTAAGTGAAGAAGATGAGATGAGTGAGGAAAAAAGCAAAAATATTGAGATTAGAGAAGAGCTAAAACCACTAATGAGTAAGTATTTTAGGGAAAAAATTGATGCTGAAGAATTATGGGAAAAATTAAAGGATAAAAGTGATGATTACCTGGCAAAAGCTCAGGAATTAATTATTGAATCATTAGGTCTGCGTACTTCTGATGAAATTTTTAGTAAAAGAAAAGAAGGTATACTTGCTATCGAAAATTTAAAAAACAGTCCAAGCAGTTCTATAATTGAACAGATATTATCGAAATTAAATCAGGTTGAAAATCAATATCAGCAAAAAAGAGAACAGATGGAAGAACAGTTTAAGGAAAGAATGGAACAACAGGCTGAAATGCAGATGAAACCTGTTCAAACTGAAGATGGACAAACTGTAATGAAACTTGATTCTGGAGTAGATAGAGAAACTCAACAGCAGATGAAACAACAATTAGCTCAATTAGAAGAACAATCAGAGCAGATGTTTAACAGTTTAGTGGAAGACCTAAAAAACAATTTATAAATTTAATAAACAAAAATAAAAGGCAGGGAATATTCCCTGCTTTTTTTAATGAAATAACTGTATAAATTTAAATATCTATGTTATTAAATAATTTGGCTGGAGGTAATGGTTTACTATAATAATAGCCCTGAATTATGTCACATTCTAATTTCTTTAATTTTTCAGCCTGTTCTTTTGTTTCCACTCCTTCAGCTACAACTTTAAGACCTAAATTATGGCCGATAGTTATGATTGTATTAACAATAGCATCATCATCTTCATTTTTTCTAAAATTATCAATAAAGGATTTATCTATTTTTAAAATATCTATGGCAAATTCTTTAAGATAACTTAAAGATGAATAACCAGTACCAAAGTCATCAATAGCTATCTTTACTCCAATTTCATGTAATTCTTTTAGAGATTGAATTGTATAATCAATATTTCCCATGGCAGTTCTTTCAGTTATTTCAAGTTCTAAATGTTCAGGTTCCAGCCCAGTCTCAAATAATATTTTTTTGATTTTTTGAACAAAATCTTTACTCAAAAATTGTTCAGGACTGACATTTACAGAAACAAAGAAATCATCTCCTATCTTATCATGAATTTCTTTTAGTTGTCTGCAGGATTCTTTAAGAACCCAATCACCTATTTCTTCAATAAAACCACTTTCTTCTGCAATTGGTATAAAAACTCCTGGAGATATCATTCCCTTTTCTGGATGTTGCCAGCGGATAAGAGCTTCTAAACCTACTGTTTTTTCATTATCAGTTGAAATAAAAGGTTGATAATGTAGGGTGAATTGCTCTTCTTTTAAAGCAGCTGATAATTGAGTTTCTAAGTTTTTTCTTTGTGATAGATTTTTCTCTACATTTTTAGCATAAAAATCTATTTTACCATTATTAGTTTTTTTGACAGCATGCATGGCCAGACTTGCATTTTTTATTAGTTTTGTAGCATCTTTACTATCATCAGGATAAACAGAGATCCCCATGCTATTGGTTAGATAAATAATATTATCATCTATTAAATAACTTTGATTGATATTATTTAGTATTTGAGAGAATCTTTCATAAATTTTATTGGTATTTTCATCTTCATCTGCCAGAAGATAAAAATAAAACTCATCTCCCATTCTGGCTACAGGCTGATTTTCATCAAAATATTGTGTTAATCTATTTGCTAACTTTTGTAAGATTTGATCCCCACCATTATGGCCAAAACGATCATTGATAGATTTGAAATCATCTACACCTATAGAACAGATATATGCTTTTTGATTTATATCATCTAAATGATTCAGAGTGTTTTTTAATTTTCTTTTAAAAAAATTTATATTTGGAAGTCCGGTTAAAGAATCATTATAGGTTAAATTTTTGATTACTTCCATCATTTTATTAAAATTATCAGCAGCTTCTCCAATTTCATCTTTACTATTAATATCAGCTCTGACATTAAGATTACCGGTAGCTCCTTTCTGAAAGGCATTTTTTAATTTTATAATAGGTTTTGAGATATTATTTGCTATATAAATACTTAAGATACTTCCCAGTAAAATAGCTACAAGTCCTATTGTAAATATTCTATTATTTAACTTATCTACTGATTTTTTCAAATAACTATTAGGTAAAACAGTAACCAGTTTCCAGTTATTTGTTTCCGGGATATTATGATAAAATGCATATTTAGTAGTATTATCTATATTACATTTAAAATTACCCTCTTTGTTTGAACTGATAATATTGATAAATCTATCAGGAAAAGAAAAACTATTTAGCTGATTATTTTTAAAATAGTTCTGTAATTTTTCTGTATCTGGATGAGTAATTACTTTACCATTGTTATTTATAAGAAAAGAATAAACTCCTTTTTCATCTTTTCGGTATTTATTTATATAGCTGCCAAGTTCATCAAGTCTTATAACTGCTGCCAGCATGGATTTGTTTTCATTATTATGACCAATAGGAGTACCAATCACTATTATTGGTTTAGAAGTTGATCTAGAGATTACCGGTTCTGAGATTACAGTATTACCTGTCATTATTTTTGGAAAATAGTTTCTATCCTTAATATTTCCAGCATTATCTTCAAAAGTAGTACTATAATTACCATTTTCATCAGCAATAAAGAAAAAGTAATATTCTTTAACTCTTTTTGCTAACTCTGTTTGCAAATAATTTTTCTTTTCCTGCCAGCTTCCATTTTGCATGACTTCAGTATTTGCATATATTTTCAGGTCATGTTTTCTTTCGGCAAACCAGGAAGTTACCATTTCTGAGTTTTGTTTAATATTCTTTGTCTCACTTTGAAAGATAATATCTTCCAAAATATCATGAAAAGTATTGGTTATAGTAAAAATTATACTTAAAGTTAAGAGAGTTATAATTATTAAGGCCAATCCGAGTATTTTATATTTAAAACTTATATTTTTTATTTTCACATAAACACCTACCCAATTACTTATAATATTAGTACTTATATTAATTTATTTCGTAAAAATGTCGAAAATCCTCTTTTATTTTTTAAGTAATTCTTATAAAATAAATAATAGTAACTAACCTTGACTTTTAAGGATATGAAAGGAGGGATGATTATCAAAAAATATTTATTAATATCTGCTATTTTATTGGTTTTTTCCTTATTGATTTTTTATTATCCAGTAGAAATAGCTAAAGAAGATAACCCGGTTATTTTTGTGATAGATAGTGAAATAGATCAATCATTTTTAGAAAAGCCAATTGCCAGACTTAAAGCTGATAGTTCTCATGGTAATAAAGTAGTAGCTACTATTCGTTCTCAAACTCAGATTGATATCATCCCTTTATCTGCGGAAAATTTTTTAGGAGCAATAGATGAAGATAATTATATTTCTGCTCTGGAAAAAATAAAAAAATATAGTAATGATAATCCTAATAAAAAGATTCTAATTAATATTAGTCTTGGATTTTCAGATAAAGATTTTCAGGAAAAGGCGATTTCAGAACTTAATAAAGAAAATATAATTATAGTAGCGGCAGCAGGTAATAATAATAGTGAGCAAAAATTATACCCTGCTGGTTTTGAAAATGTTTTAGCAGTAGCTGCACTTGAAAAAAACAGGAAGATGCCTGGGTCTAATTATGGCCATTATATTGATATTTCAGCTTCTGGAATTATTAGATTAAATGAGACTTTGTATTTACCTTCTATCAATTTGATTCAAACAACTAAAATTACCGGTACTTCATTTGCAGCTCCTCAGGTTACAGGGCTTTTAGGGCAAATGTTAGCCTATGATAAGAATTTAAGCCCTAAAAACGCTTTGCAAATTATAAGGGATACTGCTTCTAATATTAATGATCCTCTTTATAATAAAAGTAAATTAGGTTCAGGTAAGATTTCTAAATATAAAGCCTTAAGTAAGGCAAGTAAAATATATTTTTGGGGTCAGGCTCTGGTATTTATGTCTGCTTTAACTTTTTTTACCCTCTTATTTCTTTATCTCTGGGAAAAAGTTTCTTTTGGTGCTATTTTAGTTTTTGGCTTAGGATTAATGACTTTATTGATCTTACAACCGGTGATTTTTGCTTTATTTAGATATTTGGGTACTAGAAAAATTATTCTTATTTTTACGATTATAACTATTTTATATTATTTATTTAAAAAGACAGTATCTTATTTTATTAAAAAAATAAAAAATATTAAAGCCATATTATTTTTAAGTTATTTCTTGAATCAAGATATGAAACTTAAAGCTTTAAAAAAGATAGTATATTTAATTAATAAAAATGATAATTTAAAAGAAGATGTTATCAATAAATTGAATAATACTCTATCTCCTGTTAGAGCTAAATATTATCTTCGTATTTTGCTGAGAATAAATAATCCACCAATTTTTATTATTATTGATAAAGGAAATTATTATAATTTGAAAGGAAATTTTATAGCTGAAGAGATGAATTCAGTTAAAAGAAATAGTAAAGAAAAGAGTATAATTACAGGTGAATTAGTATATTATCTTTTTTCTGATAATTATCAAAAAGCAAGAATGGCAGCTGATATTGCCAGAAATTATACTAATCCATTAATTTTATACCCATTAAAAAATATTTTAAAAAAGAGAAATGTATTGATAAATAAAGAGAAGATTTTACACTTTATTTTAGAAATAGTAGAGAGTTTTGGAACTAAGGCAGCTGATTTTTCTGGTATTTTAAAGATAATGATTGTAAATAGTGAAAGTCAGTGGCTTAGATATTATTCCCTAAAGGCTTATTTAGCTGTTGGCAGAGAAGATGATGATTATGATCAATTTATAGCTTATATAAAAGAAAGAGAAGAAGAACCGGTTATTTTAGCATTTGAACAACTAGAATAAGTTATGTAGCATTTATAAAACTGTATGAAAAGTTTTCTTCGCATTCAAAGCTATTTTTTGAGTCATCTATAATTCATTCGATGATAAATAAATTTTACTTTGACTTTTTTTGACCTTTATTATATAATATTAAATGTAAAATATAAATAATGATTAAAAATATATATGGAGGTTGATATAATGCGAATGGATAATTTTACTCGAAAAGCCCAACAGGCTTTAGCTGAGGCTCAACATCAGGCTGAAGATTTAAATCATCAGGAAATTTTTCCTGCTCATCTTCTTTACTCATTGGTAGAAGAAGACACTGGAATTGTGAGACCTATTTTAGAAAAATTGGGTCTTAACTTAGAAAATTTAAAAAATGACTTAAAAGATATATTAGAAAGTCTACCAGAGGTTTATTCAGATGATAATCAATTATATATGTCACAACAATTAAGTAAAGTTTTAAATAAAGCAAAAAAACAGGCTCAGAAAATGGATGATGACTACATTTCTACCGAACATTTTTTATTAGGTTTAATGGCAGATGGCAATTCCAAAACAGCTGAGTTATTAAAGGAAAAAAATATTGATCTTGCTAAAATTAAAGATGTCATAGAAGATATTAGGGATGGGGCTAAAGTTAGAAGTGAAAATGCTGAAGAAGAATATCAGGTTTTGGAAAGATATACAATAGATATAACAGATCAGGCCAAACAGGGAGAGTTAGATCCTGTTATCGGTCGAGATGAGAGAATTAGAAGAGTTATGCAGGTTTTATCCAGAAGAAGAAAGAACAACCCGGTTTTAATTGGTGAACCGGGTGTTGGTAAAACAGCAGTAGTTGAAGGGTTGGCCCAGAGGATAGTTAATGGTGATGTACCAGAAACTTTAAAAGACAAAAGAGTTATTTCTCTTGATATGGGTACACTTGTTGCTGGAACTAAGTATCGAGGTGAATTTGAAGACAGATTAAAGTCTGTAATCAAAGAGATTAAAAAAGCTGAAGGACAGATTATACTCTTTATAGATGAAATGCATACTATTGTTGGGGCTGGTGCTTCAGAAGGTTCTACAGATGCCTCTAATCTACTTAAACCTGCACTTGCCAGAGGTGAACTTCACTGTGTAGGGGCAACTACTCTTGAAGAATACAAAAAACATATTGAAAAAGATGCCGCTTTAGAAAGAAGATTTCAACCTATTAAAATAAATGAACCAAGTATAGAAGATACTATATCTATTTTACGAGGATTAAAAGAAAAATATGAAATTCATCATGGAGTAAGAATTCAGGATAAAGCGCTTGTAGCAGCAGCCAATCTTGCAGAAAGATATTTGACTGAGAGATTTCAACCGGATAAAGCTATTGATTTAATTGATGAAGCTGCTTCCAAATTGAGGATTGATATTGATTCTATGCCACTTGAAATAGATGAATTAAATCGTAAAATAAGAAGATTGGAAATAGAAAAAGAAAATTTAAAGCAGGAAGATGATCAAGAATCAAAAGAAAGATTAGAAGAATTAAAGAGAAGGATAAGTGAACTAAAAGAAAAAAGAGATCCTATTATGGCCCGCTGGAAAAATGAAAAAGATCTTATTCAAAAAAGACAAAAACTTAAAGAAGAAATTGATAAGATTAACTATAAGGCCGAAAATGCAGAAAGAGAAGCTGATTATGAAGAAGCAGCTCGCTTACGTTATGGTAAATTAAATGATCTTAAAAAAGAATTAGAAGAAACTAGAGAAAAAATTGAAGAATTAGATGATTATCACATTTTAAGAGAAGAGGTAACTGAAGATGATATTGCAGAAGTAGTATCCTCCTGGACTGATATTCCATTACAACAGATAATGGAAGATGAAAAGGAAAAATTAATTAAAATGGAAGAAGAATTATCAAAAAGAGTTGTGGGCCAGAATGAAGCAATCAAAGCTATAAGTAATGCCATTAGACGTTCCAGAACTGGCTTGCAGACTGAGGATAGACCATTAGGATCATTCATTTTTATGGGTCCTACCGGAGTTGGTAAAACAGAGCTTGCCAAAACACTTGCTGCTTCCTTATTTGATGATGAAAAATCATTGGTAAGACTTGATATGTCAGAATATATGGAAAGACATGCAGTAGCTAAATTGATTGGTTCACCTCCAGGATATGTAGGATTTGAAGAAGGGGGACAGTTGACTGAAAGGATAAGAAGACAGCCTTATTCTGTTATTCTTTTGGATGAAATTGAAAAAGCTCATCCTGATGTCTTTAATATCTTATTACAAATACTTGATGATGGTATTTTAACAGATAGTCAGGGTAATGAAGTTGATTTTAGAAATACAGTAATAATTATGACTTCAAACTTAGGTTCTGAGTATATTCAGGATATGGATGATGAAGAAAAGATGAGAGAGAAAGTTATGACTGCTCTTAAAAATAATTTCCGTCCTGAATTCATCAATAGAATTGATGAAAAGATTATATTCCACTCCTTAAGTAGAGAAGATATTTTAGAGATTGTAGAAATTAAGGTAAGAGACCTCAAACACAAAATGGCCAAAAGAAATTTGAAATTAAAAATTACAGATAAAGCAAAAAAAGAACTTGCTGAATTAGGATATGATCCAACTTATGGAGCCCGGCCACTTGATAGAGCAATTCAAAAATATATTAAAGATGAGTTAGCTATGAAACTTTTAGAAATTGATAATGATGAAATTGAAAAAGTGATAGTTGATTATAAGGAAAATGAATTCGAATTTGATTTTGTAAAATAAAATAAACTCAGGTAAAATTCCTCACTTTTTGTTGGGGAATTTTGTTTTTTATCAGTTTTAGTTATTTGATATTTTGGCTAAGTGATGATATAATTTGAGTTGATTTATAGTTGGAAATTTGCAATATTTTGAGGCAAAATAGTATGTTTTTTAATCATTTATAATAAATTTAATATAATTAAGTTAGGAAACAGGAGGGATTTTAATTGTCAATACTTTTAGTTGATGATGCAGCTTTTATGAGAATAAACTTAAAAAATATTCTTGAAAAAGCTGGTTATGAAGTTGTTGGACAGGCTGAAAATGGAAAAGAAGCTATTAAAAAATACAAAGATCTTGAACCAGATTTGGTTACAATGGATATTACCATGCCTGAAATGGATGGGATAGAAGCAGTAAAAAAGATCAGAGAAATTAATAGTGAGGCAAATATTATTATGTGTAGTGCAATGGGACAACAATCTATGGTGGTTGAAGCTATAGAGGCTGGAGCTAAAGATTTTATTGTTAAACCTTTTGATGATGACCGGGTTATTGAGGCAGTAGAAAAAGCTATGTAGGCAAATATAGAATATTTTCAATAAATTTCTTGACTTTGTTAAAATTTTAATATATAATCAAATCGTTGATTAAAAATATTAACCAAAAATTAATTAAAATAAATTAAAAAAGAAAAGGAGGTCGTGATAATGATGATTAATCTAATTAATATTCAGGAAGCAGTTAAAAATATTAGTGTTTCTCTACCGGTTATAACAAGTAGAGGCAAAGTGCGTCTTGCTACATCTGCGCCTGAAGCAGGTAAATTATGGAAAACAAAATATAAATATTCACGACCTACCGGTGAAAAATTTTAGTACATAAATGGAAGAATTATTTTAAATTTTATGCTGAGTAACTGAAATTTACCACAGGTTGTGAATCCTGTGGTTTTTTTAATGCTCTAAAAAAACTATATCTAAAAATACTTTAAAGAGACCACAGGTGTATTATAGCCTGTGGTTTTTTATTTTTGTAATAAAATGAAGATTGAAAAAATAAGGGGGATTACCATGAATAAAAATATAATAATATGTGAGTATGAAGATAAGTATGCCGAATCAATAGCGGAAATGTGGAATAAGAGTTCAGAAAATTGGGGAGGATATGACCATTTAATAACTACGGAGACTATAATAGATGAACATAAAAATATAGATTTTATCAATACATATTTAGCAGTAGATAAAGAAAAGGATTCTGTGGTTGGTTATTGTGGGTTTTCTGAATATAGAAATGATGAAGGGGCATTATATTTGCCGATTATTAATGTTAGACCTGATTATCAGGGGAAAAAGATTGGAAAAGCTCTTGTTTTAAAAACAGTAGAAAGAACTAATGAAATGGGATGGCCCAGATTGGATCTCTACTCCTGGGCGGGTAATACAAAAGCGGTCCCACTTTATAAAAAGTGTGGTTTTTTCTGGGAGAAAAGAGATGATAATGTCCATCTTATGAATTTTATACCTACTGTTTTACAAACTGAAGTTCTTGAAGAATATTTTGAAAAAATTGATTGGTATGAAGATAGTATGAGAGAAATTAAATTAGAAGAAGATGGAAAAGAAGAAAATAACTATAATCATTATGAATATATCTGGAAATTAGATGATAATCGTTTGGAAATTGGATTTGAGAGGTTGGCCCGGGGGATGAGAAAGATTGAAACTCCTGAATATCTTATTGAAGCAAAGTTAGAAAATAATAGTCTGGTTTATGGTAGAAAATATAAGATAAGATATAAGGTTATAAATAAAAGTGATAAAGAACTTAATATTGAAATAAAAGGTGAAAATGATAAAAGCATTGATTTTAATTATACAGAAAAAGCCAGAGTAAAAGATCAAAAAATATTTAAAGGAGAGTTTTTCTTAAATAAAGTTGAAGATGCTATTTCTGGTGATAAAACTCATCCTGCTGTTAAAGCCAATTTTAAAATCAATGGTAAAAAAGCAGTATTTAAACAGGGGATAAAAATAAAATCACCTATAGAAGTTAATTTTAATGTTCCTGTTGGGCGTAAATTTGAAAAAACTAAAAATAAATTATATATAGAGATTAAAAATAACTATAATCAAAAAGTAGATTTTAACTTTAAATTACCTTCAAATTCGGATATTATTTTTAGTAAAAATTGCTTTGATTTTGAATTAGAGGCAGAGGAAAAGAAAGTAATTCCTCTAGATTACTATTTAGTAAAAAGTTGTTTTTACAAAAAGAAGATTGAAGGGAAAGTTGTTTTAAAGGGGAATGATAAAATGAGTAAAAATAAATTTGATTTTAAAGTTTCTGGTGTTTTTCGAGGAACAAAGAGTAAATTTGGTTTAAGAGTAGATGAGGGCTGGATTTTAGCGAATGGACCTCATGCAGTTTTATTTAAAAAAGAAAATAATTATTTAGGTTATCTGGATTTAAATGGAGAAGATCGTGAAATATCTTTTATTCATCCCAGAATAGGAATGCCTTTTAGTCATGAATTTTCTAAAAAAGAAGCAGACAAAGTAGAATTTTATGAAAGTGATGAAGCCTATTGTATGCGAGTTATTTTTGAATCTGAAGAATATAAAAATCTTCACCTTATCTCTGTTGTAAAATTAATGAGTGATGGTCTTGTAGAAAACTATTATGAAATCTATAATTTAGATAATAAAGTATATGAGGATTTAACATTAAGCCATAGTTTTTATTATGATCTAAGTAACACTTATTTACCATATAATGATAAGGTGGTAAAAAACAGTGGTTTTGATAGCAGAGATTTTGATTACTGGAATAACATAGATATTACTGAAAATTGGCTTTTAGCAGTTGATAAAGATGGTTCAAGTAGGGCAGTAATCTGGCCAGAAGGAAAAAAATTAAACTTTAATGGCTGGTATATGTCAATTGATTTTGAAGTAGGAGATCTAAAAAAAGATGAGTGTTATAAAAGTGAATCTCTATTTATTGTCATTGATAATTTTGATGATTGGACTGATCTCAGAAAATTTGCTTTAAAGGACAATAATCCTAAAAAGCTTAAAGAGGAAAATGATTTTTATTATGAAATAAATGAAAATAACCCTTTTGTGGAAAATAAATTTGAAGTTAAGTTTAAGGAAAACAAAAATAAAAATATGAAAGGGAATATTAGTCTGATATCTGAAAGTGAAAATATAGATAAAAAAGTGATTTTGGATAATGAAAAAGAGAAAAAAGTTGATTTGAAATTTAATAATGATTTTGGAAAAGATATTTTAGAGATTAATTTTGATTTTGAATCAGAACATTTTACAGAAAGACAGTTGATTTATAATAAAAATAAAAACAATAATTGTAATACTTCAAAATCAAAAGTAAATGGTAAAAAAGTGTATCAATTTGATAACGGAGAATTAAATTTTAAAATCGCTCCTGATTTTTCACCATTTGTGTATTCCCTGAATTATAAAGGAAAAGAATGGCTGGATAGTTCTTTTCCTAAAAAAGGTCCAAAATCCTGGTGGAGTCCCTGGGCAGGAGGTATAAATATAAGGCCTGAAAAACTAAAGGCTGCCTCTTTATTTGAAGAAAAATCTAAAATAGATTTTACAAAAATAAAAGATAAAAAAGGTAATCTCTGGCAGGGAATAAAGAGTGAAGT
>DATFIM010000147.1 GCA_035270125.1 Halanaerobiales bacterium
GATTTCCAGGAAGAAAGGGGTGAAAGAGAAGAATATGAGCGACAAATTCAGAAAAATAATAGAGCAAAAGAAAAAAGAAAAAAGCTCCATGACATCAAAGAACTCGAAGAAAAAGGCTGGAATTAAAGAAGTTCCCAAAAAGAAAATGATCAAAAAGTTAAGAAAAGAAATTATAAAAAACGCTAATATAGATCCACTTTATCGGGATTGTACTTTTAATAATTTTGATGAAAATGTTTTAAGTAAGGAAAATCTAAAGCCTTATAAAAAAATAAAAAATTATGGTAAACATATTGATGCTGCCATAAAAAAACCTCAATCTCTTTATATACTAAGTGAATATCCAGGAATAGGTAAAACACACCTGGCAGTTTCTATTTTAAAATATGCAGCTCAAAAAATTGCTGAAAGAGAATATGAGGAAAATGAAGTTGTTCGTTATGGAATTAACAGAAGAACAACAACCTGGACTCCTGTTTATTTTATAAATGTATCAGAAGGTTTACAGGACATAAAAAATGATTATAGTGAAAATGGAATTGAATTTAAACAATCGGAAATATTCAATCGGGTTAAAAATGCTCAACTTGTAGTTTTAGATGATATATTTAATGAAATAAGATATACACCTTTTATTATGGAAACTATATTTTACTGGGTTGATTACAGACTAAAAAATAATTTAGCTACTATTTTTACCTCAAATCATAATTTCGAGATTTTTTTAAAAGAAGAAAGTTCTCCAATAGATAATGAAAGATTAAAAACTGTTGCCAGAAATACGGCATCTAGAGTAGCGAAAATGGTAAAAAATTATAAAGTTGCTTTTAAAAGCAGTGCAGAAACAGACTATAGACAGAAATAAAGGTGGGATTAAGATTGTTATCACGTACAGAAACTGTTAAACGTCTTATTAAAATTAGAAAATCAATTCAAAAAAACGAAGAAAAGCTTAATGAAGCAAGTTTGAATAATCTCAAAAATGAAGTTGATGATCTTTTAGTCGATGTTATTGGAGCCCCTGAAAAATTACAATATAAAGTTAATGAAATTTTAACTCAGGTTATTGATGGAAACATAAAAATTGATACTGCTCTGGTAGCAATCCATGAACTGGTTAATGAAGGCATGGAACCTGTTAAGTATAAAAATAAAAAGAAAAATTCTGCCTCCAAAAAGAAGAGGCAAAATTATCAAAGAAATAATCCTGATTTAAATATTACTGAATTAGAAAAAAGGGGCTGGAATAATTAGAGGCGAGCCCCTCCTTCTCTGCTTTTATACCTCTTTAAGATAATATTACTTTTTACTCTTGTAATTCCTTTTTGCGAATAAATTTTATTTATTAAAAAATCTTCTAGTTCATCCTGGTTTTTAAGCAAAGAATGCATATGAAGAGTACTGGCTCCTGTCATCAAATAAAGGCTATATACCCTTTCTTCTTTAGCCAACTCATTTGCAACTTCATCTAAATGATTTGGTTCAACATCTATTTCAAAAAACGCAGATAATTTTTTATCAACTTTTTCCGGATTTATTACTACTGTAAACTTTTCAATTATACCTTTTTTTTGCAATTTGACTATTCTTTCTCTAATACTAACCCTTGTTAAATCAAGTCTTCTACCCAACTCAGCATAACTCATTCTTCCATTATCCTCAAGAACTCTTAAAATCTGCTTATCAACTTCATCCATTTAAATTATCTCCCTTCTATTCATCTTTTAATTTATAAAATTATATAAGAAGCTATTCCCAATACTAAAGCCATTACAATTGCATAACCCATTGTTTTTTTCATAACTTCTCCTTCACGACCAACAATATTAGTAACTCCTGTTCCTAAAGCAATTGTTGTTGGTGTCATCATTTTACCTAAAGAGCCACCGGTTGTTTGTAGGGAAGTAATTGCCAGACTATTAATTCCAATTATTTCAGCAACATCTCTTTGAAAGGCACTAAATAATATATTTGAAGAAGTAGTACTCCCAGTCATAAAAGTACCTAATATACCTATAATTGGAGATACTATAGGATAAACACTTTCAGCCATCATTGCTGTCCCCTGTGCTAAGAGATTAATCATACCAGAATCCATCATAACAACTGACATCATACTCATTGACATAACTGTAATTGTTGAAGGTAAGGCCTGAGATGCAATAGAACTAAAAATTGTTTGACTGTATTCTTTTTTCCAGAGCCCTTTATATTTGTAAAATAAAATTGAACAAATTGCTGACAGTAAAATTAAGGTTCCCGGAGTTGTCAAAATAGAAATTGGTGAATAGGATTCAACTGCTTTATTTACAAAATCTAGAGAAGTTGCAGTCCGGGGAAAAGAAAAACCAATTTTATATTTTGATAATATATCATTTAAAGGGGTAAGATATATTACAAAAACAAAACCTAACAAAAAGTAATATGGAGCAAAAGCTGTATGAAAATCTATTTTATGTTCTTTTTCTTCTGGAACTTCTGATTTTCCTTTTTTATACCACTTAAATTTAGGTAAAACCAGCGCCCCCACTATTAAACCTATAGTACCTGCAGCCAAGGAAGCAATATATGGTAAAACAAAATTAGCAACTAAAATCAGGGTTCCTCCCATAGTAATACCCATCATTAAAACAGCAGGCAATCCATGTTTCAAACCTTTCCAACCATCATATAAATAAGAAATGGCTAAACCTGTCATAAGACAAATTGCTCCCAAAAAAAGACTACTCCAAAAAGCAAGCCCTGAAGATTCCAAACCACTTAAATTCACTAACACTCCAAAAGAAGAACCTAAAGACCCAAAACCTACTGCCCAGGCGTGTCCTATAAGAGAAGAAGCTGTTGCAACTATTGGTTTAAATCCAAGACCAACTAATAAAAGAGCTGAAACAGCTATAGGAGTACCAAAACCTGTAACCCCCTGTACAAAAGTAGTCAAAGCCCAACCAACCACTAATAATTGTAAAAGTTTATCTCCACCAGTTAAACTTGTAAATTTATCTGCAATAACTTCAAAACCATTTACTCTATCAACTATATTAAAAAGAGTCATTGCTCCCCAGATAATAAATAATATAAATACTGTTGTCCAGAGCCCTTTTAAAGAAGCAATAGAAATTAATCTAAAATTACCACCAAAAACCAAAAAAGAAATAACTGAAGCCAAAATCCAGGTAAAAGAACCTGCTTTACCTCCACTCCAGCGCAGAAACATCATTAAAACTAAAATAGACATAACTGGAATAAGTGCTATAAACCATTGGATCATATTTACATTCTCTAACATTTTATCATCCCTTTAATTCATTTGTTATAATATTAACTATCTAAATTTCTAAAAAAAGTATATCATATCGATTTTACAATTGTCAACTAATTTGTCTTTTTCTTTTCATAATAGAATTAATATTTGAGTTAATTATGTTAAAAACCATTATATATGAATAAATATAATTACATTGTGAAACAAACATAATATTTTATTATTATAATACAAATGTTATAATAGAAAAAATACGATAATTGAGGTGAAATTTATGAAAAATAAAAAATTAATAAATGATTTTACTACTGCTTTTCAGGAACTTATAGAAAAATCAAATCCAGCAAAAGGAGATATATTAATTTTAGGTGGTAGTAGTAGTGAAATACAGGGTAAAAAAATTGGATCAAAAACAAATTTAAATTTAGGAAAAATAATAATTAAAACTTTATTAAAATTAATCAAAAAAGAAAATATATTTTTAGCAGTTCAGGGTTGTGAGCATACTAATAGAGCTCTTGTGGTTGAAAGAGAATGTTTAAATAAATATAATTTAGAAGAAGTAAATGTCATACCTCATAGAAATGCTGGAGGTGGGTTAGCTACTGCTGCTTATAATAATTTTTCAGACCCAGTTATGGTTGATAAAATAAAAGGTCATCTGGGAATGGATATCGGTGATAGTTTTATAGGTATGCATTTAAAAAATGTAGTTGTTCCAGTTAGATTAAGTATTAAAAATATAGGTGAAGCTCATTTAACTGCAGCTAGAACAAGACCAAGACTTATCGGAGGAGATAGAGCCAAACATCAAAATAGATAATATTATTTATACACTAGAAAAACCGGCAGAAAAATTCTGCCGGTTACTTAAGTACTATTTAATTATTTTCAACATTACTCAACAGTAATTTCTTTTTCAGCTTCCCACTGATCATGTAAATTACAGAAAATAAATGATCTTAAGGTACAGGATTCTTCAAGTTTAATTGTTAAAGTTACTTCAGCCTTTGATTCTGGTGTAAAATCTACTCTTGCTAATTGATAATAATCAGCATATAACTCTACATATTGAATATAATGGTCAGGTCCCATTGGGTGATCAATTTCTTTACCCATAGTGAGTTTTACATCAAAATATTCACCTTTTTTAACTTTATCAGGTGCCTGGATGTAAGGAACATGTTTTTTCTCAAGAGCTGTCTTATCCTCAGACTTTTCATTTTCCAATTTCTTTAAATCATATTTTGACATTTGAAATCCCCCTTTTTATTTTGTAAATTCTTTAAATTCTTCCTTTTTCGCCTGACAAATAGGACATTCATCAGGAGTTCCATCTTTTACAGTATGGCCACAAACTTCACAAACACTAACAGATTCTAATTCAATATCATTACCCTTTTTAACTGAATCTTTTGCATCTAAAAACATCTTAGCATGTATTTTTTCTGCTTCAATAGCATAGTGAAAAGAACGAATAGCTTCATTTTCTTTTTGTTCTTTAGCTACCAATTGATAACTTGGATACATTTGATTGATCTCAAATAATTCTCCTTCTCTAGCACCTTCAAGATTCTCAACTGTATCACCAATTCCATAACCTGCATTTGAGGCAACTAAAAAATCTCCATCTACATTGTCTAAAGCTTCAAAGTGATTTGAAGCATGAACTTCTTCTGCATAGGCAATAGCTCTAAAAAGTAATCCTACATTGGGATAGCCATCTTCTTCAGCTTTGTCACCCCATACTTTGTATCTTTGATAGGCTTGACTTTCTCCACCAAAAGCTGAACGAAGATTTTGTGCAGTCATATCATTTTTTACCATAGATTTATCCACTCCTTTTATTAATAATCGTTACTGTTATCATTCTAACAATTCTTATAATTATTGTCAAGATATATAAATACAAATGATTAATTTCTCTTAATTAATATTATAACACAAATTAAAATAAATATTAAGATAAATGTTCAAATCTTCAAAAAATAATTTGATGAACTAAAATTTAAAAGAAATAATGAGAAAGAGAAAATACTAAATTTATTTGAGCAACCCAGTACATCCATAATGTTACTCCAGCTATTGCCAAAAACGGACTGGCTTCAGTATCAATCTCACTTCTGCTTAACATCAATAAAACAGCAATAAATGATGTTCCAAAAATATAAGGTATATATTTACTTAAAGGCACATCTGGAAAGAAAAAATATTCTGGAATTGTAATAAAGTAGGCAATAATTCCAAAAGCTAACATTATAAGTATATATGATATATATACATTATCTAATTTGTTTTTAAATGAAGATAAGTTAAACCTGTTTGCCATAATATAAAGTAAAATCAAAACAACTCCAGCAGCAAATATAATATGAAAATTTCTAATAACACTAAGTACCGGTAAAGCTAAAAAGTAAATAGGAGCTATAAAAAATACTGAGCTTTCACCACTAACATTTAATCCAATTATTTCCCAAAAACCAGCTTTTCTTGAACCAATATTAGTTGAATAATATAAATCTTTTCTATTATGATTGGTCTCTGCCCAAACTAATTGTAAACCTTTTTCATTATTAGAAATTTCAGGATTATAACTCATTTTATATTGACTAAATAATATATTTCCAGGCTTATTATTTTGAAGAGATTCATTTTCTGATAAGTACAATGAGGAATTTATATTTTCAAATTTATTATAAACCAAATAATGCTTATCATTCTTTTTTAAATGGTCAACAGCTGCAATAGTATTATCTTCGTATTTTTGAATATTTTCCAGCTTAATATTTTCTAAAGATATTGTTGCTTTATTCATATAGAGACGTCTATCATCTAAATTATAATGGTGATAAAAAATATACAAATAATTATTATTTATGACCATTACTGGTTTACTATTTTTATCTCTCTTAAAAGCTCTATCAATAATTTGTTTTCTATTTTCTAAAGTTTCAAATCTATTATTAACTACTTCTAAAATTAATTCTCTTTTATTGGTTTTATCTGATGTACTTGAAAAAAGTTTAGAAGGATCTTCTCTTAAATAGCTCAAATAAATTTTATTATTGTAAAACAAAAATTCTGGGTAACGGACCCCTAATCTCTGATTATCCTCACTATACTCTACTCTACTACTCCTAAATATTTTATTATTTTCTTTATCAAATTTAATTAATTCAATATAATTTTTATTTTCTCTATCGGCTGTTAAACCAAGATAAAAATCACCATTGAATTTATGACTAATCAAACTTATTGTATAAGAAAGATCAGATAAAATCACATTTTTTTCCTTTATATTATTTTTATTATCAAGTTTATAATAAATCAATTCCTGTTTAGAGTCTTTTTCTCCTTCTATAGTAAATAAATGAGTAACTTCATCATCATTAATAGTAGAAAAATAATTTAAAGATTGAGCTTCTTTAAATTTTGTCTTATTTTTAAGTTCACCATTCAAATTATATTGATTAATATATAAGGTCTCTTTAATACCCTCAGGATTTTTATCAATATAAAATAAATTAAAATTATCTTTTTCATTAACTACTGAAAAATTATCAGTATATAATTCTGAAACTAAAATTTGTGGTTCTTCCCAGGAAGGATTCCCAATATAATCTAGTTCATCAAGATTATTTCGATATTCATACCAATAAACTAAACTAAAAATAGTAACTAATATTAAACTTAATAGCAAAAATAATAATAATGATTTTAATGTTTTTTTCTTCATAGTAAACACCTCAATTTAAATCTAAATATAAAAATTGCGGTTACCTATGTAAATCCACTGAGAATTAACAAAATGGTAACCGCATTTTAATTTCCATAACCCAAATTTTTTACAATTTTTTATGACTTTTGAAGTTTAGGATCAAGAGCATCTCTCAGTCCATCACCAACAAAGTTAATACTTAAAACAGTAAGAATGATCATGATTCCAGGTGGTAACCAGAACCAGGGCATTGATTCTAATACTGATACACTCCTTGCTGCATTAAGCATACTTCCCCAACTTGCTGTTGGAGGCATAATACCAAGTCCAAGATAAGATAATCCTGCCTCAGAAAGTATTGAGTAAGCAACTCTCAAAGTAGCATTAACTATAATTGGAGCCAAAGCATTTGGAAAAAGATGCTTTAACATTATCCTTAAATCATTACTTCCCAGTGCCCGAGAAGCATGAATGAATTCTCTTTCTCTAAGAGTTAAAACTCTACCTCTAACAAGCCTTGCAACACCAGTCCAACTTAAAACACCTATAATAACCATTAATTTATAAAGTCCAGGTCCCCAAATAGCACCAATCGTAATCGCCATAACTAAAAATGGTATACTTCGGAAAACGTCAATAATTCTAGACAAAATTGTATCAACCCAGCCGCCAAAATAGCCAGCCATTAAGCCAATAAGAGTACCAAGTGTAACTGAGATTGACATAGCTACAACTCCAACTGATATACTGACTCTACCTCCATATAAAACTCGAGATAAAATATCTCTTCCAACTCGGTCTGTACCTAATGGAAATTCACTGCTCGGTGCCTGTTTAGCCTGTAAAATATTAGTTTTATTAGGATCATGTGGAGCCAACAAAGGAGCAAAAATAGCTGAAAGTACAATTATTGTAAGCAAAAATAATCCAAAAAGAGCCATTTTGTTTTTCTTAAAGTGCCTCCAGGCCATAGACCATGGTGATTCTGCTTTTGATTTGTTATTTTGGCTCATTAATATTCCCTCCTTTATCAATCATATTGTATTCTTGGATCGACAATTACATATAAGAAATCAGCTAATAAGTTTCCTAGGAAAACTAAAACAGCAACTAATACATCTACTCCCATAATCACTGTATAATTTCTCTGCCAGACTGCTCTAACTAAAAGTCGTCCCATGCCTGGATAAGAGAAAACCTCTTCAATAATAACTGCTCCACCAAATAAAAGTGGAACTGATAAACCTATCAAAGTTACTACTGGAATTAAAGCATTACGTAAAGCATGTTTATAAATAACTACTTTTTCCTTTAAACCTTTAGCTCTAGCTGTTCTAATATAATCTTCCTTGATAACCTCTAACATACTTGAACGCATATAACGAGTCATACTGGCCACTCTAGCCAATCCTAAAGCTATTATTGGTAAAGTAGCATGATGCAAATAAGAAAAGAATGTGTTATTTCCCATCGCATCTGTAAATCCACCTGATGGAAACCAGGTTAATTTAAGAGAAAATGAGAAAAGAAGAACAAGTCCAAAGAAAAAACTAGGTATTGAAACTCCTAAAAATGCTCCAAGCGTTGCTCCATAATCAAACAATGAATACTGCCGCGTAGCCGATATAATACCTATTGGAATCGCCAAAATAATACTTAATAACATTGCACCAATTGTTAAGAAAAGAGTAGGTTTTAATCTTTCAGCAATTAATTCATTTACTGGAGCCCGTGTTGAATCCATTGAATAACCAAAATCCCCGGTAACAAAATCACCTAACCATCTTGCATACCTAACGGGAATAGGGTCATTAAGCCCAAGTTCTTCATATTTTGCCTGCAAATCTTCCTGAGTAATATTTGGATTTTGCAGACGAGCTATTGGATCACCTGGGGCCATATTAATAAGTATAAAAATGAGAAAGGATACTAATAATATTACTGGAATCCCCTGTAGTAATCTACGGATTATATATTGAGACATTATTTACCCCCTTTAAAAAATTATATATACATAGAGCAGATGGGGCTATATAACCCCATCTACTTATTTTTGACACTTTTCATCCTATAACAATATTACATTATTTAAGTAAATTAAATTTACTTACGCATAGACTTTGGAATCCATACTTCTTTAAGAAGTTCCCATCCCTGACCAAATGGATTCATAGCTATTGGATTAGGATCAAAACCACGTACACGCTTATTTAAAACCTGTGGATAAATATTAGCATACATTGGTAGGTAAGGCATTGATTTATTCCATTCTTTCTGGAATTCAACATATAGCTGTCTTCTGGTATACTGATCTAGAGTTGTACGTGCTTCTTCGATAAGTTGATCTGTCTCTTCATTACCATAACCAACTCTGTTCCAGTCACCTTCTGTATGCCATACATTGTATGGATCAGGATCAGCACCGAAACTCCAACCCATAAACCAAACATCTAATTCATTGTTGTCAACTCTTTCAGTCATAGTGTTGAATTCTAATTTTCTAATTTCAACATCCATACCAATTTCATTTAAATTATCCTGAGCAAGAGCAACTAACTGGTTAATAAATTCTGAACCAGAAGATGCATTAATAGTAAAGGAAAGTGGTTCTCCATTTTTATGCCATAATCCATCTTTCATTTCCCATCCAGCTTCTCTAAGAACTTCTTTTGCTTTTTCAGGATTATAAGGATACTGATTTAAATCATCAGTATATGCCCAGCTAGCCTGAGAAATAGGAGAGTTAACATTAACAGCAAGTCCATTCATAACCATTTCCTGGAATCCTTTTCTGTTAACACCATAAGCAACAGCCTGACGTACAGCCTGATCAGCTACTGGAGAATCTCCCACAAGGTTAAATGCTAAATAACCAAAACCATTTCTAACTTGTTTATGAACAGTTACATTATTCATGTCTTTAACTCTATCAAACTGTGAAGCCATAATTTGAGCATAGTCAATTTCGCCTTTTTCTAACATAATAACTAATGCAGGCTCATCAACATATCTCCAAACTACATTATCAAGATATGGTCTGCCTTGACGATAGTTTTCAAAAGCTGAAAGTCTTGTATATTCATCTGTTTTGTATTCAACAAATTCAAAAGGACCGGAACCTATTGGATTTTGATTAAAGTCAATTTTCTTCATATCAACAGGATCATATTCACTTAGAATATGTTCTGGAAGAATTCCAAATCCAGTAGTAACGGTTAAGAAAGGAGCATGTACCTTACTTAGGGTAATCTCAATAGTATAATCATCAATTACCTTAATTCCTCTAACTTCATCAGCTTCTCCATTTTGAAATTCTTCTGCACCAAGAATAGGTGTAAAGTTAGATGCACGAACTCCAGAATAGTCTGGGTGTAAGAACATTTCATAAGTATACTTAACATCTTCAGCAGTTACTGGTTCTCCATCATGGAACTCTGCTCTATTATCTAAAAAGAATGTATAAGTCTTATAATCTTCACTTACTTCCCATTTTTGTGCTAAAGCAGGTTGAGCCTGGAAATTCTTATCTACATATGTTAAACCTTCAAAAACAAGGTCAACAATATCAGCATCATAAGTAGTTTCAGAATAAAGTGGGTTAAACATACCTTCTGGAGACTGAGTTTCTGCTAAATGAATAGTACCTCCATAAGT
>DATFIM010000148.1 GCA_035270125.1 Halanaerobiales bacterium
CTTACCATAATTCTCAATATCATCTTCACTTAATCCTAAATCACTCGCTATTTCTGTTATTGGCTGCATTTCTGCATTCTGTGCTATTTCAATATCACTTTTCATTTCATACTCACTCCTTTTTTATTTGGTTTATATTAACAAACTTTTATTTTAATAAACTAATGTTTCCTGCTTATTAATTATTCAATAATATGAATTGATTATCCTCCTTAATTTTCAAAATAATTTATAAGTTTTTTATTTTTTTGCTTATCACTCCTTTTTTAATAATGTTTTTCATTTCTTCAACTTCAGGATAAAGAATTCTATCTTCTTTAAGTTTATCAATTTTTTCTCTAATTGTTTTGTATATAATTTTGCTACCTTTCCCTAAATCTTTTAAAGGAGAATCAGTTCTTAGATCTACAGCTTGGGCAGCTACAATCAATTCAATTGCCAATACTGTTTCAACATTTTCTACAATATCTCTTAATTTACGGCCACTTATTGAACCCATACTTACATGATCCTCTTGATTGGCAGAAGTTGGAATAGAATCAGTGCTAGCTGGATTTGCTAATACTTTATTTTCAGCAACTATTGAAGCTGCTGTATATTGAGCAATCATATATCCCGAATTCAATCCACCATGAGGTGTTAAAAACATTTCTAATCCATTATTTAAAGATCCATCTACTAAACGAGCAACTCTTCTCTCAGAAATATTCCCGACTTCACTAACAGCCATAGCTAAGTAATCAAGACCTAAAGCCAGAGGCTGTCCATGAAAATTACCACCGGATATCACCTTATCTTTTTCTGGAAAAAGCAAGGGATTATCAGTCACAGAATTAATTTCTCTGTTAATAATATCTTTTACATGATTTACAGCATCTCGACTGGCACCATGAACCTGAGGAGCACATCTTAAAGTATAAGAGTCCTGTACTCTGTTTTCATGTTCATATACTGCCAGATTGCTTCCTTTAGTAAGGTTTCTAACAACTTCAGCAGATTTAATTTGTCCTGGATGAGGTCTAAGTTTATGTATATCACCATCAAAAGCAGAAGTAATACCATTTAATCCTTCCAGAGAGAGAGCAACTGCATAATCAGCATATTCCATTAATTTTCGACTGTCATAAAGAGCAATACTACCAAGAGCAGCCATCATCTGAGTTCCATTAATAAGAGCCAGACCTTCTTTGCTAACTAAATCAATCTTTTTTATGTCAGCTTTTTCAAGAGCTTCATCTCCTGCAAGTAACTCACCTTTATAATAAGCTTTACCTTCACCCATAATAACAAGTACTATATGTGCTAAGGGAACTAAATCACCACTTGCGCCAACAGACCCCTGTTCTGGCACCCAGGGAACTACATTATTATTAAGCAGCTCTACTAATTTATTTATTACTTTTAATCTTATTCCAGAATGACCTTTAGCTAAATTATTTATTCTAAGTAAAATCATTGCCCTTACTACTTCTAAAGAAAGTGCATCACCTGTACCTACAGCATGACTTTTAATTAAGTTTTCCTGTAATTTCAAAACTTCTCCCGGTGATATTTTTTTATCACTAAACTTACCAAATCCTGTTGTTATACCATAAACAACTTCACCCTTTTTCACTAACCTGTCAACATGTTCTCTGGCCTGTTTAATCTTTTTTTTCGCTGAATCAGCAATTTTAACTTTTTCTTTATGACGAGCAACAGCAATTATATCATCTAAATTTAAGTCCTCTCCCGTTAAAATAATCATATTTTCACTCCTAACTTCTTTAATTTAATGAGTTAAAATAAATAGCAAAAGAGGAGACTAAAAAGTCTCCTCTTTTATAATCTATATATATGATTTTACTCTCAAAATTATTAGCTTTTAACATATATTCACCTTTAACTTTCCTGGTTTTCAGGTTTTTCGTTTTCTTCAGAAGAATTGTCTTCTTCTGAAGCATTTTTTTCATCATTTTGAGAACTATCATTTTCAATTTTATTTTCTTCATTTTCAGTTTGATTTTCTTCATTTTCTTCAGTAGTTGTATCTTTATCCTTTGTTTCTTCAAAAGTTTTATTTACTTTTTCTTTATTTTCTGGAGGATCTAACTCCTCACCATTCATTATCTTATGAATTTGTTCAGAATTAAGAGTTTCATGTTCTTTAAGTGCAGCTACGATTTTTTCAACAGTTTCACTATTTTCTTCCAAAAGTGATTCAGCTTTACGATAGCAATTTTCAACAATTGAACTGATTTCTCTATCAATTTCTGAAGCAACTTCTTCACTATAGTTAGGCTGTCTGGATATATCACGACCCAAAAATACCTGTTGGTCATGCTTTTGGCCTAAAGTTAATGGCCCAAGTTTTTCACTCATTCCATATTCAGTAACCATCGCTCTAACTATTTTTGTAGCTCTTTCTAAATCATTTTGAGCTCCTGTACTTATATCTTCAAGAAAAACAGCTTCTGCTGCTCTACCTCCTAACAGGGCAGTAACCATATCTGTCAATTCAGTTTTAGTCATAAAGTTTTTATCATCTTCAGGTAAATTAATTGTAAATCCACCTGCTCTACCTCTAGGTATTATCGATACTTTATGAGTGCTATCTGCATTTTCCAATAACTCACCTAATAATGCATGGCCAGTTTCATGATATGAAACAATATCTTTTTCTTTTTCAGATATAACTCTACTCTTTTTAGCAGGACCTGCAATAACTCTATCTATAGCATCATCAAATTCAAGCATACCAATTCTTTCTTTATTTCTTCTTGCAGCAAGAATTGCAGCTTCATTAGCCAGATTTTCCATATCTGCTCCTGTAAAACCAGGTGTTCTTTTGGCCAGAACTTCTGTCTTGACATCATCTGTTGTTGGTTTGTTTTTCATATGAATTTTCAAGATAGCCTCACGAGCTTTATAATCAGGTTTATCAACTGTAATTTGACGATCAAATCTACCAGGTCTAAGTAAAGCGGGATCAAGTATATCAGGTCGGTTTGTTGCAGCCATTAATATAATACCTTCATTTGGCTCAAAACCATCCATCTCTACTAAAAGCTGATTTAGAGTCTGCTCTCTTTCATCATGACCGCCACCAAGGCCTGCTCCTCTCTGACGTCCAACTGCATCTAATTCGTCTACAAAGATAATACAGGGAGCATTTTCTTTTCCTTTTTCAAAAAGATCTCTTACTCGAGAAGCACCAACACCTACAAACATTTCTACAAAATCTGAACCACTGATGAAATAAAATGGAACTCCAGCTTCACCAGCAACAGCTTTAGCCATCAATGTTTTACCAGTTCCTGGAGGTCCTACTAATAAAACCCCTTTAGGAACTTCAGCACCCACATTGGCAAATTTTTCAGGTGTTTTTAAATATTCTACTATTTCTTTTAACTCTTCCTTTACTTCTTCATAGTTAGCAACATCATCAAAAGTAGTGCCATCTTTTTTCTCATTTAATTTGGCTTTACTTTTACCAAATGACATCATTTTTCCGCCGCCACCCTGCATTCTTTGCATGATAAATATCCAGGCTACTATTAAAATTCCAATCGGAAGAACATAACCTAAAATATTCATCCACCACGGGGCAGTCGGTTCCGGTTTGGTTGATATTTCTACATCAGCATTTCTTAATTGTTCCATTAAATGCGGGATAGATTCTGGTGGAATATCAACATTAAATTCTTTATTTTCGAAGGTTCCAGACACCTTAGAGTTTCCTATAACAGTTACCTCTTTAATATTTCCTTCATTAACCTGTCTTAAAAGATTAGTGTAAGTAAAATTCTCCAAAACTTGCGGTGATTGTTGCATGAAAAATTGAGCAATTAAAATTGATATCGCAATTAATATTAGATAAAATCCTATATTTTTAACAAATTTATTCAAGTTTGAATTACCTCCCCTCTACAATTTAACCATAATACAATAAAATATTATACCATAGGAAAAATATTTTGTAAATGATTAAACATACATTTCCTCTTTCAACACACCAATATATGGTAGGTTTCTATATTTTTCCGCATAATCCAATCCATAACCTACTACAAACTTATCTGGAACTTCAAAACCATTAAAATCAGCTGTAATTTCTTTCTGTATTCTTCTCTCCGGTTTATCAAGCAGTGTAGCAATTTTTATACTTGCTGGATTTCTAGTTTTCAATAATTCTACAACATGTTTTAAAGTACGACCTGTATCCATAATATCCTCAGCTATGAGTATATGTTTGTTTTCAATATTTTCTTCTAAATCTTTTATAATTCTAACAACACCTGAAGAAGTTGTGCTGTCACCATAACTTGAAACATCCATAAAATCAAAAGTAACCGGTAATTTGATATTTCTCGCAAGGTCAGACATAAATAATATAGCCCCTCTTAAAATACCTATCATAATAATATCATCATCAGGATTATAACTATGAGTTATTTCTTCCCCCATTTCTTTTATTCTTTTATCCAATTCTTTTTCTGTTATAATAACTTCAGCAATATCTTTATCAAGTACATTCTTATTACTCATTATTTGCCTCCTTTTTAGTATAGGATAATTTCAGGATATTATCCGTTTTATTAGTAATTTTCACCTTATCATTCATATGATAACCAACTATCCATAAAATTAAATTGTTATCATCAACCACAAGAGGAATTTTATCTCTTTTTGATTTTTTTATTTTTTTATCTATAAAATAATCTTTTATTTTTTTGCTCCCATTTAATCCTAAAGGAGTAAATCTATCTCCCTGCCTTCTATTTCTTACTTTAAGGGGAAATTTAATTTTAGTAAAATCCATTAAACAATTTTGTGCTTTACTTGCCTCTTTTCTCCAGTTTTTATATTTTTTTATTTTCTCACTTTTTAATTTATAATTATGTGGTAAATTTACTATAGTTCCTAATTCAATATCTTTAGTATAATTTAAAATATTTTCTTCAAAATTACCTCTTTTTAAAATTAATTTCTTATAAACTCTTTTTATTTTAATTTTATCAGGTAAATCAATCTTTTTATTAGTAGCATTTTTAGTAAATAACTTTTTTATCTCTTGATAGTGTTTAAGATAGATATCTGCTTTCACTTCTTTTATTTTATAAATAGCATTAAACATAATTCTTCTTTTTATAACTTCATCTAATTTATTAAACTTATTGAAATCTATTTCAATCCTATCTTCTTCTTCTTTTATTACTATATTTGAAAAATGTTTTTCAGCAAGACTATTTAAATAATCATCTTCCTCTTTTACTAAATTAGCCATTCTCATTACAACATCCTTAAGTGAGGGATTAATTTCACTTTCAAGATAAGGAATAATATTATGTCTAATTTTATTTCTGGTATAAATAGTCTCTTCATTAGTTTTATCATAACGTGGATTTAAATTTTCTTTTTTACAATATTTTTCTATTTCATCTCGACTTATTGCTAAAAGAGGATGAATGATTTTATGATTATTAATATTGCTTATTGGTTCTATACCACTCAGACCAGAAAGACTACAACCTCTAACGATATTTAAAAAAACTGTTTCTACTAAATCGTCTTTATTGTGGGCTAAAGCAATTTTATTAAAATTAAAATCTTCCTGATATGAAAAAAGAAACTTCATTCTAATTTTCCTTGCTGCCTGTTCAGAAGATAATTTATTATTTTCTGCAAAATCAGGAACATTAAATTTTTCCACAAAACAGGTTATATTATAATTATCACACATCTTTTTTACAAATTTTGCTTCATTTTTAGCTTCTTTTCTAAACAAATGATTTAAGTGAAAGACAGCTATTTCTAAATTTTTATTAGCAGCTAACTTCATAAAAAGATCAAGCATAGTTAAAGAATCAGGACCACCTGAAACTCCCAATAATACTCTATCTTTTTTTGAAATCAAATTTTCTTTTTCAATAAAGTCTTTGAATTTATCATAAACTTTCACTCGTAATTACTCCCCTTTTAACTCTAAAAAATTCTTTTGCGTCAATATTAATTATTCTATATAAGTGGTCAGTATTCCTGCAATTTTTATTGATTTCACAAAGTTTCTTCTATTACTTCATTTATAAGGCCAAATAATATATCTCTTTCACTTATTGCTATTTTATCTATATCTAATATTTCTATAATTGATTTTAGAATAATTGAACCAGCAGTTATAATGTCTGCTCTCTTTTCATTTAAACCTTTCATTCTTTTTCTTTCAGAAAGACTACTATTAGATAATTTATGACAAATTGTATCAATATCAGCTTTTAATAATAAATATTGATGAATTTTTTTACTGTCATATTCTTCAAGACCTAAATCCATAGCTGCCAAAGTAGTAATAGTTCCTCCTACTCCTATCAATTTTTTTGTTTTGAAATTTATAATATCCTGTTCATTTAAAATCTTATTAATTTCATTTTGCAAGTTTTTTTGATCACTATTACTAAGAGGCTTTCTGCTATCTTCAATAATTCTTTCTGTTAGTCTAACAGCTCCAATATCAAGACTTTTTTTAATAATTTCATCCTGATTTTTCCAGATAAATTCTGTACTACCTCCACCTATATCAATAATCAAAAAATCATTATTTTTTATGTCAGTTTTTACTCCCTTATATATGTATTTTGCTTCTTTATTACCAGAAATAATATCAATTTTAAATGAAGTTCTTTTTTTAAGGGGTTTAATAAAATCTTTTTTATTGTTTACATCACGTAAAGCACTAGTCCCAACAACTTTAACATTTATGACATTATGTTTTTTTATTTTTTTGTCATATTTTTCTAAAGCTGTTATTGTTCTTTCAATAGCATTTTCTTTTAAAAATTTATTCTTATCTACTTCTTCACCCAACCGAGTAATAATTATATCTCTTTCTAAAACTTTATAATCACCATTATCATAATCAACTATTAGTAATCTTGTAGAATTAGTACCTATATCTATGGCTGCTACTTTCATTGAGAACCTCCCTTTTCTTTGTTCATTAACTTACTACAAATATCACAACTATCGGGCCAATCCAATTTATTAAATACAATTTCTCCAACTGGATTTAATCCATTAACCAGGTAATCAGCTAAATGAGTATGTAAACATTTTACCCCTTCTTTATCAATTATGCCACCTACTCCTGAATTCACTAAAACATCTCTAATGCCATCAGGTAAATCTTCAAGATTTTTATCTAAATATTCTAATCTTTTTTTGGCATAATTTTTATGTGCTTTTTTTAAAGTTAATCTAAATTCCCTATCATTTTTTAATTTTGAAGTTAACTTTTGTATTAATCCTTTATCTTCAATTTTACTTACTTCTTTTACAAAATAGGGACAACTCAACCAGTAGGTTGTAGGAAATACAATAGAATTTTCATAAGGTTTTACTATTAAAACTGCGGGATAAGAAAAAGGACAATATTTTGCTATTTCTAATAAATTATCAGGTTCTCTCTCAATTTGTTTTTTAATTAAGTTATATTCTTTATTAGACACTTTCATTTTCTCTATACTCCTCTCATACCAAAAAAAAACATCCTCCAAGCAGGAGGATGTTTTACTTTTTCTACTATCTATATTTTAAAACAAAATCGCTTTTTTATTCATTACCACTTCGCTTTGCTTCACGATTTTTTAGATCTTGTTGTCTTTCACTGCTCTGTTTTAAAAAGTCTTCCATCTTTTCTTCAAAAGATTGCTTTGGGGCATGATCTATTCTATCAGATGGATCTTCTAACTGTTTGATAGATAGCCCTATTTTACCATCATCATCAATATTAATAACCTTTACCTTAACCTTTTCATCTTCTTTAAGATAGTTAGAAATATCTTTAACATAAGTATTCGCAACCTCTGAAATATGAACTAATCCAGTGTCTCCATTTTGCAATTCAACAAACGCACCAAAATTAGTAATGCCTGTAACTTTACCTTCAACTGTAGCTCCAACCTCAATGGACATACTAAAAAAATTCCTCCTCGATTTTATAAGATTAACTACATTATAACTTAAGTCATGAATTCTGTCAAATAAAATTCTAGCATTTCTTTAAAGTAT
>DATFIM010000149.1 GCA_035270125.1 Halanaerobiales bacterium
AAAAACTGATTTGAGCCATCTTCTCTGCCCATATCATAACCACTATCTTCAGCATTTACTTCCAGATTATCAACATTAAACCCTTGATTGATCAAAGTAGATTTTAACTGAGAAATATTTTGATCTAAATGGTTTTTAACCAAAATATTATCTACCATAAAACGAGCAGTAACTTTTCCACTTTCAACTTTTAAATTCATTTTAACTTTACCTAAAAAATCTGGTTCTAATTGTAAATTAATTTCATTTGTTGCCGGTTTATTTATTAATTTTATTTGTTCAGTAACCTGTTTAGCCAGTTCTGTTCCCTGTAAAACTGAATTGCTAAATTGAGGAGTATTTTCAGCTGAACTAAGATTACTGGAATTATTAAAATTTTGCGTCCCAAATAACCGGGCAAAATTATTGTTTTCCTGATTTCCAGAAAATAAATTGCTAAATGATGAATCCTGTTTTGTATTATTGGAAGTTGTTTCTATTTTATTTTCAGTATTATTAAATTTCTCTTGATTTAGTAGTTTTTTGAGTTCATTACTTTTATTTAAGTCTTTAAAATCGAGATTAGCCTTTAATTCAGAATTTAACTGACTGGCTGCTAAATTTTTTCCTTTATCTTTTAAACCAATAGATACCTGTTTTGTTTGATTATTTTCTGCATTGGCCTGTTTTTTTAGTGTCTGATAATATACTTTTTCAGCTTTGCTCATATTTTCTTTATTATCTACATTCATTTTAGCAAGAATATTTTTGGTAATATTATTATCTTTGTTTCCAGAAATTTTGCTGGAATTTTCAGCTAAATTGTTATTTTTAGCATCTTCTCCTAGGTCACTTACAACATTTTGACCTTCATTCTTACTGGTTGAATTAGTTTTATTAGTTAAATTAATTTTACTAATATTAACTTTTTCATTATTTTTACTGGAATTAGTATTATTGTTTACTCCTGCATCTATTGAATTCTCTTGCATATTAGTATTAGAAATTTTCATTCCCAGGTTTTCTTTTTGTTTATTAATTAATTGCTGCATAAAGCCCAATTTTGATTTAACTTTATTGAGCAGTTCTTTAGAAAGACCGAATTCTTCCATATTTTTTAGTTTTTCTTCACTATTAAATTTTTCCAAAATACTTGCTAGAGCGATCTGCACCATTTTTTCCAGATTTTTTATTTCTTTTTTGTCCATATTTTTTATCTTCTCTTTTAGTTCATCTTTTGATAGATTTAAGACATCAAGCAATTTTGAAAAATCTATTTTTTCTGAATTATCGGCTTTTTTGCTATCATTATTTTGTAATAATTGTTTGAATGTTTGTTTAGCTTTTTCATTACCATTAACTAAAACTGCCAGACTGTCTTTTCCCTCAGTTTTTTTAGAATTTTTAGTAGATTGACTACTTTGATTTTTTACTAAATTGTTTAGATTATTCAGGCCCTGAGCCATCATCTCTGCCATCACATCACCTCCTTCCAATAATAGTTATTTATCTTTATTCATCCATTGCCTGTGATAATTGAGCGGCAACTTCAGGTTCAAGATTACTCATAATATTTGCGGCAACTTCTCCATCAAGATTAGAAAGAATCTTTAAGGCAAGATCTTCATTAAGAGTACTAAAAATAGAAGCCGCCTTTTGTGCTTCCATTTCTGTATAAATTCCTACTAATTTATTAATTTTTTCTTCAGCAGTAGCTTCAGAACTCTGTAGTTCCTGATAGGAATTTTGGATATTCTTAAGTTCTTCTTCCAGATTAGCTATTTTATTATTTGCTGATTTGAGCTGTGATTTCAATTCTTCATTTTCAGATTTCAACTTCTGAAAATCACTATCTAATTCCTGTTTTTCTTTTTGCAATTTATCATATTGTTCATCTCTTTTTACATATTCTTTTAAAACTGGAGTATTAGTTAAAACATATTCTCCCCAGTTTGTAAGGGAAATTATCTCAAAATAATTTAGTACACCAAGTGTCAAAAATATAGCTAAAAATACTAAGAATACAATTAAATATTTTTTCATCTTATCTTTCCTCTCCCTCATGCTGGGCTATTTCATCTAATTCTTTTTGTTGATCTTTTATTTTTTCTTTATAAAAAGTTTTGTATTTCCTCTCCTTTAATTTATCCAAAACTTTTCTTTTTTTCTGTTTAGCTAACATTTCTTTTTGTTTTTCTGTAACTTCCCTTTTTTTAGCAGATAATTTTTGCTGATGATTTTCTATTTTTTCATCATGTTTTTGCAAAAAACGTCTGGCATGTAATATTTGTTCGACTGAAGAATTATTTCTTATATATCGATGAACATCTTTTTTTGTCTCCTTTAAATTTTCCAGGCTTTTTTCTATTTCTTTTTTTTCTTCTTTAGCTTTCAGAAACTTATTTTGAGCCATATCTTCTTCAATGTTTCTTACATTAAGCACTTTTTGTAAGTCAAATTTAAAAGCAGACATAAATTAAAGCCTCCTTCAGTCTTTATCTATTATAAAATATTATTTTACTACTCTCTTTAATTTTTGTAAGGTTTGAGAAAAATTACTTTTTTCAGTAATTCCCTGCTGCAAAAAATCATTTATATCATCAATATGTTCTATTGCTCTATCAACAGCCGGATTACTTCCTTCTTCATAAGCACCAATATTTATAAGATCTTCAGATTCACGATAATTTGCAAGCATTTTTTTGAGTTCACCGGCAGCTTCAATATGATCTTCATTTACTATGTCATCCATGACACGACTAACACTGCTTAAAACATCTATTGCTGGATAATGATTACGAGAAGCAAGTTCTCTGGAAAGATCTATATGACCATCTAAAATACCACGAACTGTATCAGAAACAGGTTCATTAAAATCATCACCTTCAACTAAGACAGTGTATAAAGCTGTAATTGTACCTTTATCATTTGTACCTGTTCTTTCTAATAAACGAGGAAGTTTGGCAAATACAGAAGGAGGATAACCTCTTGTTGCTGGAGGTTCACCTGTAGCCAACCCTACTTCTCTTAAGGCCATTGCTACCCTTGTAATAGAATCCATCATAAGTAAGACATCCTGACCTTTATCTCTAAAGTATTCAGCAATAGCTGTTGTTATTTGAGCTGCTTTAAAACGTACAAGAGCAGGTTTATCAGAAGTAGCAACTACTACAATAGAATTTTCTAAACCTTTTTCACCTAAATCTCTTTCTATAAATTCTCTTACCTCTCTTCCACGTTCACCAACAAGACCGATCACATTAATATCAGCCTCAGTATTACGGGCGGCCATCCCCAGTAAAGTACTCTTACCAACACCACTACCGGCAAAAATACCTACTCTCTGACCTTTACCACAGGTTAAAAGACCATCAATACTTTTGATACCCAAACTTAAAGGATCTTTGATTCTTTTTCTTAAAAGCGGATTGGGAGGTTTCCTATCAACAGGTCTTTCAGTTAATCCCGAAAGTTGTTTATCTTTATCTAAAATTGGTTTACCAATTCCATTAAGAATCTGACCTAACATATTTTCGCCAACTTTAATTTTTAATTTTTCACCAGTAGCAATAACTCTTGCTCCAGGATTAATACCTTCCATTTTACCAATTGGCATAAGTAAAACTCGATTATCATCAAAACCAACAACTTCTGCCTTAACTGATCTTTCATTATTTTTTATATGACATAATTCACCTATACTAACTTCTGGCCCCTTAGATTCAATGATTAAACCAACTACCCTTGTAATATGGCCATAATTACTGCTAAGTTTGGTATCATCCAATTCTTCAGATAATCCTGAAAGATCAACCTTTTTCATTATAACCTGCTCCCTGTAATAATTTTTTTTCAATCAACTCCAATTTATTTTCAATAGTGGCATCTTTACCACCATATTCAGTTTCTATTATACAGTCTCCATCAGTAAGAGATTCATCAGCAACAAATTTCAATGTTTCATGATTTAATTGATTTTCAATATCAACTTCATTAATATATTTTTCCATAGCAGGACTTATTTTTATTTCTATATCCTGATGAGTCTCCCCAATTTCTTCTAATAGATCAAAAATAATATTATTTATAAGTTCTGGATTAAAGTTAATTTTTTTATTTATAATTTTAGAAGCAATTTTAACAGAAAGTTCTATAACCTCTGCTGGTAAACTTTCCAGTTCTTCTTCAAAATGTTCGTCTATTTTTTGAGAAATTTTATTCAAATCTTCTATTTTTGTTTGAGCTTTACTCTTAGCTTCCTGATATCCTTCATCAAAGCCTTTTTCATATCCTTCTTTTTTTCCTTTTTGATAACCGCTGTCATATCCTTCTTTTTCCGCTTTATCCTTTATTTTACTAGCTTCTTCTTTAGCCTGTTTTTTAATCTCAGCTGCTTTTTCTTCTGCCTCAGTAATTATTTTATCTTTTCGGGCTTTAATTCGCTGTTGTATTTTACTTAAATTATGATTGCTTTTTTCGTTTTTATTTTCACTAAGATCATTACTTTTCTTTTTTTCTTTTTTTATCTTTTCTTCTATCTTTACATCACTAAGCTTATATTCGCCTGTTATTCTGGATGCTTTGATAATCTTAGACAACTACTTCACTCTCCTCACCACGGGCAATTACAATTTCACCACTATCTTCTAGTTCTCTAATTACATTTACAATACCCTGCTGAGCTTCTTCTACTTCTCTGACACGTACTGGTCCCATATATTCCATATCTTCTTCCAGCATTTCGCGAGCTCTGTTGGACATATTGCTTAATAATTTTTCTTTTACTTCATCACTTGCGGTTTTAAGGGCAAGAGCTATATCGTGAGAATCAACCTGTCTTACTACAAGCTGTATTGCCTGATCGGAAAGAACAGTAATATCTTCAAATACAAACATTCTCTGTCTGATTTCTTCAGCTAGTTCAGGATCATCTTCTTCTAGATGATCGAGAATATTCTTTTCAGTTCCTCTATCTACCTGATTTAAGACATCAACAATAGCCTCAATTCCTCCAGCACTTGCATATTCATTAGTGACTACTGAAGAAAGTTTTTGTTCTAAGACTTTTTCAACTTCTTTAATAATTTCCGGTGAAGTCCTATCCATAACTGCTACTCTTTTGGAGACTTCAGTCTGTACTTCCTGAGGTAAAGAAGAAAGAACCTGAGATGCCTGACCTGGCTGTAAATAAGAAAGTACTAATGCGATTGTCTGAGGATGCTCACCCTGTATAAAATTTAAAAGTTGAGATGGGTCTGTTTTCCTGATAGCATCAAAAGGACGAACCTGTAAAGTAGCCGTCAATCTTTCCAGTATATCATTGGCTTTATCATCACCTAATGCTTTCTGTAATACATCACGGGCATAATCTATACCACCCCGATTGATATAATCTTTAGCCTCTGCTAAATGATAAAACTCACGGAGGGTTTCATCTTTAACTTCAGTATCAACCTGCTGCATATTAGCAATCTCTAAGGTTAATTCTTCTATCTCTTCATCATCTAGATGCTGAAAAATCTGAGCAGAAACATCCGGACCAAGAGAAACAAGCAGTACAGCGGCTTTTTCTTTTCCACTTAAATTCCTTTTAGCCATACAATCACCTCGCTTTTCTTAGTTTTTAGCAAAATTTAATCCTGTTCAAGCCAGCTTTTAAGTAACTGAGCTATTTCCCCAGGTCTATCATTAACCAGTTCTTCTATATCTTCTTTCATTTTTCTTCTTTCTTTTTCTTCTTCAGATAATTCTTCTTCAGAAGATGAAGTTGCTTCTTCTCCAACCATCATATCAACTGTCTGGCCTGTTTCATATGTTTCTTCTTCTGTTCCTTTTCGTAAAATAAAGAAGGTTGCTATAAGGGCCAGTAAGATAAATGCTATTAAACCACCATATATATACATTCTTCTTCTGTTTTCGGCCTGAGCAGCTAATTGGGCCTGAGTAGCCTCTTCTTCCAGACTATCATTAAATTGCATACTGGTTACACTAACCTGATCATTACGATCTTCCTGATAACCAATTGCTGCCTGGACAGCATTCCTTATATTATTAACTGTTTCTTCATTCTCTTCATTATTTAAAATCACTGAAACAGAGAGTTGTTCTACATCACCAGGAGCATATTTGTGTTTTTCTATTTTTTCATTTATTTCATAATTAGTAACAGTATT
>DATFIM010000150.1 GCA_035270125.1 Halanaerobiales bacterium
CTTTCCTCTAAAGATGCTTCTGCTTGAATATCATTATTTACTACTATTTTTTTCAATTCTTTCAACATAGCAGTAGGACCACAACTATAAATATAATCAATTTCCTGTTTATCTTTAATTAAACTTTTTAAATAATCGACTCCATTTCCCTTAAATCCTAAACTACCATCGATAGTAACATTATCTAATTTTAGATCAAGTTTAGAAAATTTATTTTTCAAAAATAATAATTCCTCTTTATTTTGAGCTCCTAATAATACTCTTAAATTATTATTTTCAGATAATTTTTTTGCTAAAAAATATAAGGGAGCTATTCCCATTCCTCCACCAATTAGTACAATATTTTTATTTTTGTTTTTTAGATTAAAACCATTTCCTAAATTTTCTAAAATATCTACATCTTCACCACTTTTAATTTCCGACATTAATTTTGTTCCTCTACCACAAACTTTATAAACAATTGTTAATAAATTTTCTTTTTTATTTATATCAAAAATACTAAATGGTCTTCTCAATAAGGGATCATAACTATCATTTTTTATTTTAAGATGAATAAATTGACCGGGATTTGCTTTGATTTTCTCTTCTGATTCAAGTGCCATTTTATAAATGCCAGGGCCAACTTTTTCATTATCTTTAACTAACAAATTTAATTTCCCCTTTCATTACTATCCATTAAACTTAGTAATCGCTTTATTAACTTCTTCTTTCATATTTTTGGCAGCTTCACCGGCTGCTATAGCAAATTCTTTCTCTTTATATTTATTATCATTTCTATAGGCAAATATTATTCCTCTTGCTGAATTTACAATAGCTCCTAATCCCTCTTTATCAAATCCAGAAGCAACATCATCTGCTCCTCCACCCTGAGCACCATAGCCAGGTATTAAGAAAAATACTCCAGGCATTAAGGAACGCAATTTTTTTAATTCCTGAGGATATGTCGCTCCAATAACTGCTCCAAGATTGGAATACCCACTATCACCTTTATAATTATTACCCCACTTTTTAACTAATTGGCCCATATGTTCATAAATTTTCTTACCATCTTTGCTTTCAATATCCTGAATATCACCTGCACTTTTATTGGATGTTCTTACTAGAGCAAAGGCACCTTTATTTTTATATTGCAAAAATGGTTTTACTCCATCCAGGCCAAAATAGGGATTAATAGTTATTGCATCAATATTTTCATTTTTTAGATGGGCTTCTGCGTAAGCTCCAGCTGTAGATCCAATATCATTTCTTTTGGCATCAAGTAATACTAAAAGTCCTTTTTCTTTGGCATATTCTACAGTTTTTTCTAAAGTTTTTAATCCTTTAAGACCTATTTTTTCATAAAATGCTATCTGTGGTTTTATAATTGCCGTATGTTCAACTACTTCATCAATAATTTTTTTATTAAAATCTAAAACAGCCATTGCAATTGCCTTATCATGATCTGAATATTTTTCTCTGGCATTATTTAAAATATATTCTGGAATTAAATCAAGATGAGGATCAAGACCGACACAAATTCTACTGTCGGTCTTTTTTATCTTATTGATAAGTTTATCTACAAAGGATTTCAGCCTTATCACCTCTATTATCATATACTAATTTTCCTGAACTAAAAGTAATTTCATTTTTACCGGTTAATTTTTGACCGGCAAAAGGTGTATTTTTTCCTTTTGATTTAAATTCATCAGTTTTAACTTCCCATTCTTTATCAGGATCAAAAATTATTAAATCAGCCAAAACTCCTTCTTTTATTCCATCTTTTTTGAGATCAAACAATTCAATTGGTTTTTCATACATTAGTTTCAAAAGGTCTTTATAATCGATTATATTTTCTTTTACAAGATTTGTATTTACCAGAGCAAGAGCTGTTTCTAAACCGGAGATTCCATTTGCAGCATAATTAAATTCTCCAAGTTTATCTTCATAGGTGTGAGGGGCATGATCTGTAGCAATAATATCTATTGTACCTTCAGCAATTCCTTCTTTTAAAGCATCTACATCATTTTGACTTCTAAGAGGAGGATTAACTTTTGTATTAGGATCATATCCTTTTACAGCTTCATCAGTTAGAGAAAAATGGTGAGGAGTTACTTCAGCACTTACATTTACACCTCTCTTTTTAGCATCTGTGACAAGCTCTAAACCTCTTTTAGTACTTAAGTGGGCTATATGAAGTGATGCTCCTGTAAACTCTGCTATCATAATATCACGGGCTATCATCGTCTCTTCTGCAGCAGCAGGAATAGGTTTAAGTCCTAAAATTGTTGAATAATAACCTTCATTCATTACTCCCTCACTTGCTAAATTCAAATCTTCACAGTGACTGATTATCTTCAAGTTAAAGTTATCACCATATTCCATTGCTCTTCTCATAATTTCACTATTCATAACCGGATTTCCATCATCAGACACTGCTTTTACTCCAGCTTCAGCTAAAAAACCGAGCTCTGCTAATTCTTTACCTTCTCGTTTTTTGGTAATACTACCAATTGGCAGGATATCAACAACTGCTTTCTCACCTTCAGATTTTACATATTCCACTGTAGCTGGATTATCAATTGCTGGATTAGTATTTGGCATACAGGCAATTGTAGTAAATCCTCCAGCAGCTGCAGCTTCTGCCCCAGTTTTAATTGTCTCTTTTTCTTCATATCCAGGTTCTCTTAGATGAGTATGCATATCTATTAAACCTGGAAAAATCATTTTATTTTTTGCATCAATTATCTCTGCTTCTTTACTTTCAATTTCTTTTTCAATTTGAACTATTTTACCATTTTTAAGTAAAATATCATATTTTCCATCTATATTTTCTAAAGTATCAATTATATGTCCATTTTTAATTAAGATCTTCATCATTTATCTCCCTCCCGGCTAATAAATAAAGTAATGCCATTCTTACTGCTACTCCATTAGTTACCTGTTCAGTAATCACTGATTGCTCACTATCAGCCACTGCACTCTCAATTTCTATTCCTCTATTCATCGGTCCTGGATGCATAATTAATACATCATCTGAAAGATTATCAAGTCTTTCTTTATTCATTCCATAAAACTTTCGATATTCACTTATTGAGGGAAATAAACCGCTTTCCTGTCTTTCGAGTTGTATTCTCAAGATATTTACTACATCTACACCTTCAAGCGCTTTGTCAAGATCTTTAAAAACCTTTACTCCCATTTTTTCAATTTCTCTTGGTATTAAAGTTGCCGGACCAGTTACTCTAACTTCTGCTCCAAGCTCCAGTAATCCCTGAATATTAGATCTTGCTACTCTAGAATGGGTAATATCTCCAATAATAAGAACTTTCATGTCTTCAAAGCTTCCTTTATAAGATTTCATTGTATAAAGGTCAAGTAGACCTTGAGTAGGATGAGCATGAGCTCCATCTCCTGCATTAAGAACACTTGCTTCAACATTATTTGCCAAAAACTCTGCAGCTCCTGGAGCACTATGTCTAATTACTACTACATCTGCCCCCATTACTTCCATTGTTTTGGCTGTATCTAAAAGTGATTCACCTTTGGCTACACTACTGGTAGACTTGGAAATACTCATTACATCTGCACTCAACCTTTTTGCTGCCAGGTCAAAAGATGATTTCGTTCTTGTACTTGGTTCAAAAAATAAATTTACAATTGTCTTTCCTCTAAGTGTTGGTACTTTTTTTACTGTTCTTGTAAAAATTTCTTTCATTGATTCAGCAGTAGTTAATATTTGGTTAATATCTTCGCCTTTCACATTATATAAGCCTAAAAAATCTTTTTGTTTTAAAGCCATTTTTTGCCTCCTGTTTTTTATTTACTAAAATTTTTTCTATTTTATTAAGCTGTTACCTTTTTCTCATCTTTAACTATACTACTCTCTCCTGTATTTTCTTCTTCTCCAACATCTTCAGGTAAGATGAGATTCAATATAATACCTACCAGAGCTGCCAGACCCATTCCAGCAAATTCTAAACCTCCAAAACTAAGAGTTAGATTACTAATTCCTATTACAAGTGTTACTGAAATTATTACCAGGTTTCTATTGTTTGATAGGTCAACATTATTTTCGATTAGAGTTCTTAATCCAATTGAAGCTATCATTCCGAAGAGTAAGAAAACAATTCCTCCCATTACTGCATTAGGTATAGTATGGACTATCATTCCTAATTTTTGTACAAAACTGCTGAGGAATACTATTACAGCTGTAATTTCAATTATAAGCGGATTATAAACTTTAGTTATAGCTAATACTCCAATGTTTTCTCCATAGGTTGTATTGGGTGGTCCACCAAAAATCCCAGCAATTGCGGTAGCTATACCATCTCCTAATAAAGTTCTATGCAATCCAGGATCTTCAATATAGTTTTTATCTGCTGTTGTTCCTAAAGCAACTACATCCCCTAAGTGTTCTACCATTGTTACCAGAGCAATTGGTGCTATTAAACTTAAAGCCTTTATATTTCCAGCTATTTGAGGAAAGGTAAAATCTGGTAAGGCAAGCCAGGCTGCATTTGTTACTGGACTAAAATCTATTAATCCTAAAAATCCTGCAAATGTATAACCGCCAATGATTCCCATTAAAATTGGTATTACTTTAAATATTCCTTTGGCCAGGACACTAAATCCGATTGCTATAGCCAGAGTTACTGCAGCTACTAATAAATGTTCTGAAGCCATATCTTTAGCGGTTGGAGCAAGTCCCAGACCAATTGTAATAATTACAGGTCCTACCACAACCGGTGGTAATAATTTGCGAAAAAATTCTGTTCCTATAAATCGAATAATAAGTGACATTATACTATATACTATTCCGACTGTTATTACTCCTAAAAGAGCTCCTTCTGTTCCAAATTGTGATTTAGCTGCTATTATGGGAGCAATAAAAGCAAATGAAGAACCAAGATAAGCTGGTACCTGAGCACCAGTAATTACATGAAATATTAAAGTTCCTAAAGCAGAGGTAAAAAGAGCAACTGAGGGATTAAGTCCTGTTAAAGAAGGTACTAATATTGTTGCACCAAACATGGCGAACATATGCTGAAAAGCCATCATCAATACTTTTGAAGAAGTCATATCATTATCTTTTAAATCCTGAACATTTTTAGAAAATTGTTTTTTAATATTCATTTTATCTCTCCTCTTTTTATGATATAAAAAAAGCCTTCTCATCAGTTTAAACTGACAAGAAGGCTAATAATCTTTATACCTATAGTTAAGGTTTAAAGCCCCTTCCCAGTCTCACTGAACTGTATTTAAAGGGTAAATCATATTTTATTTATTATAAATTTACTCTTTTTCTAAAAGTAATACATTGTCATCTCCATCTATTTCTTTAAAGTTTACACTTACTACCTCATCTTGAGAAGTAGGAAGATTTTTTCCTACATAATCCGGTCTTATTGGTAATTCTCTATGACCTCTATCAACCAAAATGGCTAATTGTATTGCTTTGGGTCTACCTAGATCTATTAATGCATCAAGTGCAGCCCTTACTGTTCTTCCTGTATATAATACATCATCTACTAAAACAACTTTTTTATTTGTTATGTCAAAAGATATCTCAGTTTGGTGGATAATTGGCTGTTTTGATACCTGAGATAAATCATCTCGATAGAGGGTTATATCTAAAATTCCTGTAGGAACCTCGACCCCTTCAAATTCATTTATTCTTTCAGCAATTCTTTCAGCCATAGGTACTCCTCTAGAACGAATACCTATTATCACTAAATCTTCTGTTCCTTCATTTTTCTCAATT
>DATFIM010000151.1 GCA_035270125.1 Halanaerobiales bacterium
AGCCAGTGAAAAACTATAGTTTACAGGAGTTTCCAGGTAAAATTAAATAAATCATACAATATAGGTAAAAGACTCATTAATCAATTATTTGATACATACTAAAATTCACTTCTTTAAAAATAAGGTTACCTCAGCTAATGAGATATCGTATCTCAGCTGAGCTAAAAACATCCTGTTTTTAGACCTTATTTTTAATTCCGCTCATTTAGATGTATTAACAAATAATTGCTAAAATTCCCTTTTTACCTATATTGTATGATTTAATCTAAACTTTATATTTAGGAAACTCCTGTAAACTATAAGTTTTGACTTGTCTATATTTTTTTATCTGATATAATGTAAGTACATTAAAGCTTCTTAATGCTTAAATCAAGCCTTTTAGAAAGGTGGGATCTTAACTTTGCCGACAATTTTATTTGTGTGTACCGGGAATACCTGCCGTAGTCCAATGGCTGAACATCTTTTGCGTGATATGTTCAAAAATAGAAAAATAAAAGGATTGAAAATAAAATCAGCCGGGATTTCTGCTCTGCCAGGTGGAAAAATAAGTTCTGAAACTCTACAGGTTTTAAAAGATGAAAAAATTGATGCTAAAAACCATAAAGTTACTAAGATTAATAAAGAATTATTAGTTGAAGCAGATATTATTTTGACTATGACTGAAGCCCATAAAAGATATTTAAAAAAGAGAGAAGAGGTTTCAGCCAAAAAATTATTTACCTTAAAAGAGTTTATTAAAGAAAGTGAAGACCTTGATATTCTTGATCCTTATGGACAGTCTCTGGAAGTATATCAGAAGACTAAAGATGAAATTAAAAAATATTTAGAGGAATTTAAAAATAAAATTATTAACAAAGAAATTTTAAGAGGTGATATGATGAAAATTGCTATTGGTTCAGATCATGCTGGTTATCAACTCAAGGAAGAAATAAAATCTTTGCTTGAAGAAAAGGGCTTATTTTATCAAGATATGGGCACTGATTCTGAGGATTCAGTTGATTATCCTGATTTTGCTTACAAAGTAGCAAAAGGAGTCGCTGACAATAATTTTGATAAAGGTATTTTGATCTGTGGTACAGGTATTGGGATGTCGATTGCAGCAAATAAAGTAAAAGGAGTTCGGGCTGCTCTCTGCCATAACGTCTTTTCTGCTAAAGCAACCAGAAATCATAATGATTCAAATGTTTTAACTATGGGTTCAAGAGTTGTTGCTAAAGGTTTGGCCCGAGAAATTGTAAAGGCCTGGCTTGGAGAAGAATTCGATGGCGGAAGACACCAGAGAAGAATTGATAAGATAAGTGATATAGAAAAAGAAATGAAAGATTAAAACTATTAATATAAAGGATGAAGATTAATGATATCTTCCTATATTTTGATTTTTTTCAGCAGTTTAATAATATCTTTTTTTCTTGTTCCTGGAGTAAAAAAAGTTGCTAAAAAAATTGATGCTCTTGATTATCCAGGTGCTAGAAGGATTAATGAACTTCCTGTTCCTAATATTGGTGGTCTTGCCATCTGGGCCTCTTTTTTATTAACTGCTTTCATATTTTTTGAATTTAACAAAACTCTTTTTGGAATACTACTGGGGGGAAGTTTTATAACTTTTGTAGGTTTTGTAGATGATCTTTATGATATTTCTCCTTTTCTCAAATTAGTATTTCAAATTCTGGCAGCAGTTGTTTTATTATTTTTTGGAGTTCAGATTGAATTTATAACCAATCCCTTAGGTGGAATGTTTTTTCTTGGTAGCTGGGGAATTCCATTAACTATTATTTGGGTTGTAAGTATAACTAATGTAGTAAATTTAATGGATGGACTTGATGGCCTGGCTGCTGGAGTTTCGATAATTGCAGTTATAACTATCTTTTTTGTAAGTTTACAGGAAGGACAAAACCTGGCAGCTGTTATGGCCCTTACTCTGGCCGGGAGTTCCTTTGGATTTCTTTATTATAATTTTCATCCTGCTGAAATATTTATGGGTGATAGTGGTTCTATGTTTTTAGGTTATACTCTGGCCTCAATTTCAGTAGCAGGTTCTTTAAAAAGTGCTACAGCAATTACTTTAGTAGTCCCTGTTTTAGCTTTAGGAGTACCTATTTTAGATACTTTATTTGCAATAATAAGAAGAGCTTATAATGGTAAACCTATTGGTAAAGCAGATAATGGTCATATTCATCATCGTCTGCTTGCTTTAGGCTGGAATCAACAGGAAGCTACTTTGATTGTTTATGGGATAAGTATATTTTTAGGAATAATTGCTGTAATTTTTAACAGCTCAACTTTTGAAAATGGATTACTTTTGATTTTTCTTGCCTTTTTAACTATAATTTTTGGGGCCTGGAAACTTGGAATATTTAGTGCTCAGTTAAAATCTGATAAAACAGAAGTAGAGAAGACAAAATATTAAAATATAGTTTTTTATTTCTTTTACTGTAAAATAATTAAAAAGTCATAATAGTATTAATAGTATTATTTCATTTTATAAAAGAGGATTTTTAAATAGAAACTAGAAATAATAATTAGTTAAGATTAGGAAAAAAGTATTTTTATTAATAAAAGTGAGAGGCTAAAAAATGAATAATAATAATAGTTGGCAAAAAATTGCCCAGGCCTTTGGAATGTTAACTTTGCTTGGTATTACTATAATTGTCAATATAGCTGTAGGTTTCTGGCTGGGAAGTTTAGTTGATAAATTAATTGGAAGTGATTTGATTTTTAAAATAATAGGTTTGATTACAGGAGTTTTTTCAGGATTTTATTCTGATTATAAGTTAATTACTGATGTTTTTGGTGATAATGATGAAGACAAATAATCCGGCTGAAGCAGAAAAAGATGTTATTAAAAAGACAGTTATAGTTGCTTTGATACCTCTTGTATCTTCTCTAGTCATGGGAGAAATTGATGCCTTTTTAGGTTTGATTTTTGGACTGTCCATAAGTATTCTTTTATTTCATTTAAAAAGAATTAATATAGAAAATTCTTTACAAATGTCAGCAGCAAAGGCTAATACATATATTAGGAATCGTTATTTTATTAATTATCTCATTTATTTTATTGTTCTAGCTGTTGCTTATAGAAGAGAGGGAATAAGTTTTTTGGCAGTTGTTGTAGGTATTTTACTTTTAAAATTTACTATAATCGGACTGGCTGCACTAGATAATCTTAAAAAAAGCTGGGAAGAAAAAAAAGACAGAGTTGAAAAAGATTGATTTAGTAAGAGAGGGGAGGTTTTATTATGAATCCAGGACCACAGGTTGTCACTCATTTATTTGGTAAAGATTTTTTACCAGTTACTGATACATTGATAGTTTCCTGGGTTGTAGTAGTTGCTTTAGTGATAGCTGCCAAAATTATTGGAAGTAATTTAGAATTAGTTCCAGGTAAAGTCCAAAATGCTACTGAACTTCTTTTAACATCTATTGAAGATCAGATTGAGCCGATGTTACCTGGAGAAGGTAGAAAGTTTTTACCTTTTATTGGTACAATTTTTATTTTTGTTGGGGTATCTAATCTATCAGGTGTTTTACCTGGTGTTCCCAACCCAACAGCAGATATAAATACTACTTTAGGTTTAGCCCTTTTAGTATTTATCTTAATGCACTTTGAGGGAATGCGTGAAAATGGAATCTGGGGCTATATTAAAGGTTTTGCTGAACCTGTATTTATTTTACTACCACTTAATATTATTAGTGAGTTAGCTAAACCAATTTCTCACTCTTTCCGTCTTTTTGGTAATATTGTTGGTGGTGGAATTATCATTACTTTGATTTATCAGGCAGCACCCTGGTTAATTCCAATTCCGTTACAGGCCTGGTTTGACATCTTTATTGGCTTAATACAGGCCCTTATTTTTGGTATGGTAGCCATAGCCTATATTGCTGTTTCAAAAGAAGGCTAATTAATTATAAAAAAATTACAGTGAGTAGCTGAAAGGAGGAAATTATAATGGTTGAATTTTCACAACCGGTCATTGATGTGATTATCAGTGCTTCTGCACTACTTGGAGCTGGCTTTGCTATGATTGCTGGTATTGGTCCTGGTATTGGTCAGGGTTATGCCGCTGGTAAAGCTGTAGAATCTGTAGCAAGACAACCTGAAGCAAGAGGTAATATTATTACTACTATGCTTCTAGGTCAGGCTGTTGCTGAGTCAACAGGTATTTATTCACTGGTTATAGCCATTGTTTTGATCTTTACATTTGCTTAAAAAAACCATTTTTGATAGTGAGGGGAATTTTTCCCCTCATATATCAAAAATAAAATTTGGTTATGGCTCAATTTTATTTTAAAAATCTATGATGAAAAAAAATATATTTAAATAAATATAGATACTATTGAAAAATACGATTTAGATAGCATTGTTTGAGAATATGCCGGGAGGTGAGATGTAAATGGTAAATATTAATACTACCATGCTCTGGGAAGTTATTAACTTTTTTGTTCTACTCTGGTTATTAAAGAGATTTCTTTATGAGCCGATGACTAATATGCTTGATAAAAGAAAGAATAAAATTGAAAGTGATCTCGAGGAAGCCAAAGAGAAGAAAAAAGAAGCAAGAGAATTAAAAAAGAAATATGAAAATGAATTAAAAAATGCAAGACAGGAAGCTCAAGAAATTGTAGAAAATGCTGAAGAAAGAGGAAAGAAAAAAGCCGAAGAAATAGTTGAAAATGCTAGAGAAGAAGCTCAAAGAATTAAAGAAAGAAATGAAGCAGAAATTGAGCAGGCCAAGGAAGAAGCTCTTTCTGAATTAAGAACTGAAGTATCTTCAATTTCAATTATGGTGGCAAGTAAGTTTTTAAAAGAAAAGCTTGATGAAAAAGAACATAAAGAACTTATTAATCAATACATCGAAGATTTAGATGCTAAAAAGCTTGGTGAAGCCAAATGATTCAAAATGAAATAGCTAAAAAATATAGTGAGGCACTTTTTTCACTGGCTGAGGAAAAAGATGAATTTATTAAGTTCAAAAATGACTTGAATTCAATAAAAGAAGCTTTTACAGAACATAAAGAATTTAAGAATGTTCTTTTTCACCCACGAATTAAAATTGAAGAAAAGAAAAGAATTTTTAAAAGAATATTTAAAGAAAAAATATCTCAGGAAATATATAATTTCATTCAACTTTTAATAGATAAAAGAAGAATATTTTATATTAAAGCTATTATTAGTCAATTTAATGATTTAGTTAATGATAGGAAAAAAATTCTTGAGATTGAAGTAGTTTCTGCTATTGAGCTTGAGGAAAATATGAAAAATAGACTTAAAGATAAATTGGAAAAAGGAATGAATTATGAGGTAGTACTTAATAATACAGTTGATCCTGAAATTTTAGGTGGACTTGTTTTAAAAATAGGTGATAAAATAATTGATGGTAGTATTCAGTATAAGTTGAATACACTTAGTGAAAAGATAGAAAAAATTCCAGTAAGTAAGTTAGGGGTGGAATGATATGAATCTGAAACCAGAAGAAATTAGTTCAATTATAAAAGAAGAAATCGAAAATTATGAGTCAAAACTGGAAACAGTTGGTGTCGGTACAGTACTTGATATTGGTGATGGGATTGCCCATGTTTATGGTTTAGAAGATGTAATGTCCAATGAACTTTTAGAATTTCCTAATGGAGTTTATGGAATGGCTCTAAACCTTGAAGAAGATAATGTAGGTTGTGTACTCCTTGGTAGTGAGACAAAAATAAAAGAGGGAGACACAGTAAAAAGAACAGGAAGAGTTGTTGAGGTACCTGTTGGCGAAGAGATGCTAGGAAGAGTTGTAAACTCACTTGGTCAACCTCTTGATGGTAAAGGTCAGATAAACTCTGATACATATCGTCCGGTTGAATATAAGGCTCCAGGTGTTATAAAACGTCAACCTGTTGAGACACCTCTTCAAACAGGTTTAAAAGCTGTTGACTCTATGATTCCTATTGGTAGAGGTCAGCGTGAGCTTATAATTGGTGATAGACAGACTGGTAAAACTGCTATTGCTATTGATACGATTATTAACCAGCGTGATAATGATGTAAAATGTGTTTATGTTGCAATTGGACAGAAAGCATCTGATGTTGCGCAAATAAGAGAAAAATTAACTGAATACGGAGCAATGGACTATACAACTATTGTCACTGCTTCTGCAAGTGACCCTGCTCCACTTAGATATTTAGCTCCATATGCAGGTTGTGCTATTGGAGAACATTTTATGTATGAAAATGATGGAGATGTATTAGTTGTTTATGATGACCTATCAAAACACGCTGATGCATATCGTGCTATGTCTTTACTTCTAAGAAGACCACCTGGACGTGAAGCTTATCCTGGTGATGTATTTTATCTACACTCTCGTCTTTTAGAAAGAGCAGCTAAACTCAATGATAAAGAAGGTGGAGGTTCACTGACAGCCCTTCCAATTATTGAAACTAAAGCTGGAGATGTTTCTGCATATATTCCAACAAATGTTATTTCCATAACTGATGGACAGATTTACTTAGAAAGTGAATTATTCTATTCAGGAGTTAGACCGGCTATTAATGTTGGTATTTCTGTTTCCCGTGTTGGTGGGGATGCTCAGATAAAAGCTATGAAGGATGTTGCCGGTACCTTAAGATTGGATCTTTCTCAATATCGTGAACTTGAAGCCTTTGCTCAATTTGGTTCTGACCTTGATGAATCTACTCAGCAAAAGCTTAACCGTGGTGAGAGAATAGTTGAATCACTAAAACAGGCTGAAAACTCTCCTATGGTAATTCAGGATCAGGTTATCTCTATCTATGCTGTTGTAAATGGTTATTTAGATGATATTCCTGTAGATAATGTAAGTCGTTTTGAAGATGAACTACTTAACTTTATGAACAGTAACTATCCTGAATTAGGAGATAAAATTGTAGAAGTAGGTAAGCTAACAGATGAAATTGAAGAAGAATTAGAAAAAGGAATTGAAGAATTCAAAGAAACATTTAGTGTTAAGAAAAAATCAATTCTTAGTGACCAGGGCGCTGAAGTAGAAGAAGGCGAAGATGAAGAGTTTGAAGAACTGGAAACAGATGAAGAATAAATAGATGTTGAAAGTTAGAGGTGAGTATTTATGGAGACGATGCGAGATATTAAACGCCGCATAAGTAGTGTGCAAAATACTAAAAAAATTACCAGAGCCATGAAAATGGTTGCTGGTGCTAAATTGCGTCGTGCTCAGGAAAAGGCTGAAGATGCCCGTCCTTTTTTCAATAAAACTAGAAAAATATTATTGGATGTGCAACAACATAGTCGAAATACCGACCATGTTTTGCTAAATGAAAGAGAAGGAAATAAGCATCTTTATATTCTAATTACTGGAGACCGCGGTTTATGTGGTGCCTATAATTCAAATGCAATAAATAAATTTAAAAATAGTATAAATGAAGATGAGGAAAATAGTCTTTTAGCTATTGGATCAAATGGTAGAGATTATTTTAAGAAAAGAGACTTTGATATAATATCTGAATATGTTCAGCTTGATGATTATCCTGAATTTAGTTTTGCCCGAAAAATTACAAATGAGATTATATCATTATTTAAAGAAGATATGTTTGATAAAATTAGTTTGATATATACTCATTTTGAAACTGCTTTATCTCAGGAAGTTAAAATGATTCCTCTTCTTCCAGTAAATGCACCGGAAAAAAGAGAAAGAGATGAGGTACAGGTAGAATATCTTTATGAACCATCTGCTGATGAAGTTCTGGATGTTATATTACCTCAATATGTCAATAATGTGCTGTATGCATCACTGTTAGAATCCAAGGCAAGTGAATTTGGAGCAAGAATGACAGCCATGGATTCTGCTACTGATAATGCCAGTGATATGATTGAGGACTTAACCAAAACTTATAACAGAGCTCGTCAGTCTGAAATTACCCAGGAAATAACTGAGATAGTAAGTGGAGCTGAGGCTCTCAAATAATTGTCTGTAAAGGAGGAATTTTCGTGAGTGAGTCACAAAATATTGGTAAAATAGTACAGGTTATTGGACCTGTAGTTGATTTAGAATTTCCAGAAGGAAATTTACCTGAAATATATAATGCGATAAGAATTGACAATGAAGAAAATGATATTCATCTAACTATGGAAACTATGAAGCAGTTAGGTGATAATAGGGTAAGAACAGTTGCTATGGATTCTACTGATGGACTTGTTCGTGGTATGGAAGCTGTTAATACCGGGCAGCCTATTAGTGTTCCTGTAGGAGAAGGTGTTCTTGGTAGGATATTTAATGTGTTAGGTGAAACAATTGATGAACAGGGTGAAGTTGATGCAGAAACTTATAACCCTATTCACCGGGAACCACCTACCTATGAAGAACAGGAAACATCTGATGAAATTTTTGAAACAGGTATTAAAGTTGTTGACCTGCTGGCACCATATACTAAAGGTGGTAAAGTAGGACTTTTTGGTGGTGCTGGTGTTGGTAAAACAGTACTTATTCAGGAACTAATTAATAACATAGCTATTGAACATGGTGGTTTTTCTGTGTTCGGTGGTGTTGGGGAACGTACTAGAGAAGGAAATGACCTTTATCGAGAATTTCAGGAAGCAGATATTTTAGATAAAGTTGCTATGGTTTTTGGTCAGATGAATGAGCCACCTGGAGCTAGAATGAGAGTTGGTTTATCTGCTCTAACAATGGCAGAGTACTTTAGAGATGAAAGTGGAAGAGATGTACTTTTATTTATTGATAATATTTTCCGCTTCATTCAGGCCGGTCAGGAGGTTTCTGCTCTTTTAGGTAGAATGCCTTCAGCTGTTGGTTATCAGCCAACTCTAGCTGGTGATGTAGGAGCTTTACAGGAAAGAATTACTTCTACTAAAAAAGGTTCAATCACATCTGTTCAGGCCGTATATGTTCCTGCAGATGACCTAACTGACCCTGCTCCAGCAACTACTTTTGCTCACTTAGATTCAACAACTGTTTTATCTAGAGATATTGCTGAAAAAGGTATTTATCCTGCTATTGATCCACTTGATTCTACATCTAATATTCTTGATCCAAGAATTGTTGGAGAAGAACATTATCAGGTAGCAAGACAGATTCAGGAGACCTTACAGCGTTATCAGGATCTCCAGGATATTATTGCTATTCTTGGTATGGATGAATTATCTGAAGAAGATAAAGTTGTTGTAAATAGAGCACGTAGAATAGAAAGATTTTTATCACAGCCATTCTTTGTAGCTGAACAGTTTACTGGTGTTGAAGGTAGATATGTATCTATTGAAGATACTATAAAAGGATTTAGAGAAATTCTTGAAGGTAAACATGATGACCTGCCAGAAGAGGCTTTTTATATGGTAGGTACTATTGAAGAAGCAAAAGAAAAAGCAGAAAGGCTTGAGGCAGGTGAATAATTAATGTCTACAATAAAGTTAGATATTGTTACTCCTGAAAGAGTGGTTTATAGTGAAGAAATAGAAATGTTAGTAGCTACAGCCATAGATGGAGATATTGGAATTCTACCTGGACATACTCCACTGGTAACCGGCTTAGTTCCCTGTGTTTTAAAAATTGATAAAGGGGGAGAAAAAATTCATATATCTGTTAGTGATGGATTTATGGATGTAAAACCGGAAGAAATTAATGTAGTGGTAAGAACAGCTGAATTCCCTGAAGAAATAGATATTGAGCGTGCAGAAGAAGCAAAAGAAAGAGCTAAAAAGAGACTTGAAAAAGAAGATGACAGGACAAATAAAGCTAAAGCTAATTCAGCACTGGAGAGAGCTTTGGCCCGTATTAATGCAGCAGAAAGAAAAAGAAAATAAAGTTTCTTATTGGCCCCCAATAAGGGGGCTTTTCTGTGTATTAATAGGTCAAAAGAAGTAGAAATTATTTTTTACCTTACAAGTGAGTAAATATTTGATATAATAAGAGAAGTAAGGGGGGAAATAGCTAATGAAGAATGATGAAGAAAAAAGTGATTTGGAAAAAGCTGCCTTTCATGGAGCACATGGAACTCCTGAATTAAAAAAAGATGAGAAAAATCGCTTTTTAGGAGAATTTGCCGAAAGAGTAATTTGTTATTTAAATTATCAACAATTAATTGAACCTGGAATTTATCCAGAAGTTATTGCTGCTATAAAAAGTACTGAAGCAAAAAAGCTTGTTATATCAAGGGAAGTTGAGTTGAATCAGGCTCAGGATTATATTAAAATAGCCAGAGATAATGGTTTAAAATTTAAAAGAGTTGATTCACCTGAACACAAAGGAGAGATTTCTCTTATTGTTGCTTCAGATGGAGCTGTTAATGTAGAAGAAAAAAGTATTATGGATAGAAGTAAAAAGTTGAAAAAAAAGGGGATACCTGATAATATAATAGATGGTGTAGGAAAAAAATTATGTCCTGATTGTTGGAAATTGCTAAAAGAAAAGGCTGAAGAAGAATTGATTAATTATAAAAAGATGACCTGGATCGAAAAATTAACTGGAGATAAATGTATAAATTGTGATAAAGACTAGAAAGGAGCTTTTAATAGTGGGTAAATTTATAGTAGAAGGTGGAAATTCCTTAGAAGGGCAAATAACAGTAAGTGGAGCAAAAAATGCAGCATTACCAATTATTACTGCCTCATTACTTGCTGATAGTCCCAGTACATTATTGGATATTCCCGCTTTAAGAGATGTAATAAATTTATGTAAAATTTTACGAGATATGGGAGCAAAAATAAATAGAGAGGGAAATACTGTTGAAGTTGATCCTCGCAGTTTACATAAGTCTGAAGCAGATAGTGAACTGGCAAGACAGCTTAGAGCTTCTTATTATATATTAGGTGTTATGTTAGCTAAAGAAGGAAGAGCAAGAACAAGTTTACCTGGTGGTTGTAATATAGGTAATAGGCCTATTGACCTTCATTTAAAAGGTTTTAAAGCATTAGGTGCTGAGGTAGAGCTGGACCACGGGATAATTGAAGTTAAAGCTGATAAATTAG
>DATFIM010000152.1 GCA_035270125.1 Halanaerobiales bacterium
TGACATTTATTTGTCCCCCTCTTTTACATTTTCTTCTATAAAGTCAACTATTTCCTTAATTGGGGTACCAGGAGTGAAAATACCTTCAATTCCTAAATCCCTCAAGAATTGATGATCTTCTTCTGGAATAATTCCTCCAGAGATTACTACAACATCTTCTGCTCCTTCTTCTTTAAGCTTTTTCATTACTTCTGGAAAAAGGTGTTTATGAGCACCAGAAAGAATACTTAAACCAATAACATCTACATCTTCCTGAATAGCTGCTCTTACTATATCATCAGGAGTTTTTCTAAGACCTGTATAAACAACCTCCATTCCTGATTCCTTTAGACCACGGGCTATAACTTTTGCCCCACGATCATGACCATCAAGACCTGGTTTTGCTATTAATACTTTTATCCTCTTATCACCCATATGAACTCTCCTTTCTTATATCTTATGATTTTAAAAACTAATTAAACTAAAATTAATAATTGCATTGCATTTTTGTATACAATGTATAATAAAAAATAATCTAATCTAAAAATTCTTTTAAATTAGATATTATTTTTTCTTCTGCATTAAATTTATGATTTAAAGATTTTTTTACAGCCTTTTCAGCTTCTCTATTTTTAATTAATTCAAATAATTCAATATGTTCTTTTGAAGCACTTAAAAATCTTTCTTTATCATTAGAAAATGAAATATGAGTATAACGAAGATGCTTTCCTTCAAAATTTTTATAAGTATTAATAAATAGAGAATTATTATAAATATTAAGTATTTCAAAATGAAAATTTACATTAAATTCATTGTATTCTTTTAAATATTTATCAGCTATTGGAGAATTATTACTTTTTTCTCTATCATAACCTGTTTTTATTTCAGAGACTATTTTTTCTAAATTATCTAAATCTCCTTCTTCCCAGGTTTTTGCAATATTTTCAACTGCCACTTTTTCTAATAACCTTTCCATTTCATAAATATCTTTAAGTTCTTTAATAGATAATTTACTAACTTTCACACCACCACTTACATTTCTTGTTAGAAACCCTTCAAATTCTAAAAGTTTAATAGCTTCCCTAAGTGGAGTCCTACTTACCTGTAGTTGCTTAGAAAGATTTTGTTCAATCAATCTTTCACCTGGAGCCAAATCCATTGTTATTATGGCATTTTTCAAAGTTTCATAAACTATATCAGCAGTAGACATTTTTTTAGTATTTATCGGCTTTAATTCCATAAAAATCTGCCTCCATTTACAAAAATAACAACTTTTTATCAATGTTTTCTTGCTTTTTTGCATCATTGAATATTTGTATACAATTAAAGAATAACATAAGTATTTTTAATTGTCAATAAATTTTAACTTTCCTTTTTATCAAGAAAGAAAATCCCAATTCCACCTATTCCTAAATGGACTCCCAGTACACTACCTATTTTTTCTATACAAAAAATATTTCCACCTATTTCTTCAATTTTTTCTTTTAATAATTCTGCCTGTTTTAAGTCATCAGCATGGGCTACCCCAATTAATTGCTCACTTAGATCATAACTTTTATTTTTAAGAAAATCGATCATTTTATTAATCGCTTTTTTAGATCCGCGAACTTTTTGCAAAAGTTCTATTTCCCCATCATTTACATGCAAAATGGGTTTTATTTTAAGGATATTGCCAATAAATGATTTAGTTTTACTAATTCTCCCACCTCTCATAAGGGCTTTTAAATTATCTAACATAAAAACATGTTGAATATGATTGGCAAAAAATTTGACTTTTTTAATTATTTCTTTTCTATCTTTTCCCTCATCTGCTAATATAGCTGCTTTATATGCTATTATCCCTGTAGCCACAGAACCGGCTTTACTATCTAAAACATCTATTTTACATTCTTTATATTTTTCCTCTACATCTCTGGCAACTAATTTTGCCAATTGATAGGCTCCTGACATTTTAGATGAAAAACTAATATAGATAGAATCATAACCTGCTTTTGCATTTTTAACAAAAACCTTTTTTATGTCTTCAGGACTGATTTGAGATGTTTTAGGGAAATTTTTATCTCGAATAGATTGATATACCTGATCAACCTGAATATCAATTCCATCTTTATAACTTTCATCACCTATATGAATATTAAAAGGTAGAATTTCTATATCATATTCTTTTAATATTTTTTTAGGCAAATCACAGGCACTATCCACAATTATTTTAATTCCCACTTCTAATCACATCCTTTATTTAATTATTCCTAAATTATATTAGTTATATACTTTTTCAAAGAATATCTTATTCTGTCTTTCTTACCCTTTGTTGTATCAGCAGTAATCAACGAATTATAAATTGCTTCTTCAGTTGTTTCAGCAGTTGCTTTAAATAATTTATTTATTTTATTTTCATTAATAATTTTTACATCTAAAATCTCATCATTTTCATCATGTTTTATTTTATTAGCAGTAGAAAATCCAATAGCGATTTCTCCGCTCCCATTTTCTATATAAGAACCAGTTCTGTTAATCCCTACACTTGTCCTTTTTATAATTCTATTTAATTGTCTTGAACTTAAAGGAATATCTGTTCCTAAAATCACTATTATTGAACCCTTTTGTTCTGGTTCTTCAGATTTTATACCTTCATTTTTCTCTAGATTTTTTATTATTTCACCAGCTTTAATACCATTTAATCTAAAGTCTTCTTTTTTCCCAAAATTAGATAAAACTAATATCCCTAAATGAAAATTTTTATTAGCAATACTTATCTTTCTAGAGGAAGAACCAATTCCACCTTTTAAACCATAACAACTCATACCAGTTCCTGCTCCAATAGCTCCTTCTCTAAAATCATCCCCTACATTCTCAAATGCTTTAAAAACATGATTCTCTTTTAAATGCAAACCTCTGATATCATTTAAATACTGATCATTACATTCACAAATTATAGGATTTACTGTACCTGTTTTATCTCCTATTTTTTTATTTTGCTCAAGCATTTTCCTGACAAGAGCCTGATGAGCTATCCCAACATTTAAAGTATTGGTTAGCAGGATTGGAGTTTCAATTGTACCTAATTCATTAATTTGAATTAGACCTGTAGACTTACCAAATCCATTAATTACATGACTGGCTGCTATGATTTTTTCTTTGAAAAGATTGCCATTGTGTGGCAAAACCGCTGTTACTCCTGTTCTTATTTCACCACTAGCAAGTGTATAATGTCCGACTTTTACTCCTTTAATATCAGTAATCGAATTTTTGTAACCTGTTTCAAAATCGCCAACATTGATATTGTAATCACGTATTCTTTTTGTTTTATTCATAATTTTCACCATTATCCAAGTTTATCACCTTTTTCAACTTCTTCTTCTGGGGTTATGAGAACAACTCCTTTTTTAGAATAAACTCCCAGGACTAAAACTTCTGATATAAAATCTGCTATTTGTTTGGGAGGAAAATTAACCACTCCTAAAACCTGTTTTCCGATTAATTCATCTAATTCATAATTATCTGTAATTTGAGCACTGGAATCTTTTATACCAATTTCTTCTCCAAAATCAACTTTTAGTTTATAAGCATCTTTTCTGGCTTTTTCAAAATCTTCAGCTTCAATTATTTCTCCTACTCTTATATCCATTTTTCTAAAATCTTTGAATTTAGCCATTTTATACCTCCCTCTTATTATTATATTATAAATATTATTTTTGAGCAATTCAGATAGCTAAATATTATGGTTTTTAAAAAATTAAAGAACTAACAAATACTGCAAAAATGGCTCCTAATACTACAAATATTAAATTTTTTTCTTTATAAGCTAAAATAAAAGCCGTTATGGCTCCCAAAATAGCAGTAAGTGGTCTTCCAGTAGAACTAATAAATGCAGGAAAAATAAGGGCACTTAAAACTGCAATTGGAATAAAACTTAAAAAAGATTTTAAATATGAAGGTAATTTTACTCCAGGTAAAATAGCCAACGGAATCATCCTTGGTATATATGTAACCAGGGCCATACCCAAAACCATTATAAAATTATTTTTCATCACCACTCACTCCTTCCGGAAAAAATATAGTAGCTATTATAGAGGCAATAATTGTAACTAAGACTATTTCCCATCCTTTTGAAATATCAACAATATTTCTTAACAAATAAAAACTACTACTAACTATAATGGTTATTAAAACTGTAAAAACTGCTGTTTTTGATTCTTTCAGATTTGGGACAAGCAGACCAATAAACATAGCATATAATGCAATCCCCATGCTTGACTGAATAATCTCAGGTAAACTGGCACCTAAATAATGACCAAATATAGACCCTATAACCCAGGCTGAATAGGATATTAGATTAAGACCAAAAAGAAAAAATCCTTCTATATCTTTATTTTGCATTGAAGCTACCGAAAATGTTTCATCAGTTATCCCAAATGAAAGAAAAAATAACCATTTTGGAGGAATATTGTCTTTTAACTTTTGGGAAAGAGAAGCGGACATTAAAAAGTGACGAAAATTTAAAATAAAAGTTGTTAATACTACTTCCCCAATTCCTGTTCCTAAAGCCACTAAATTAACAGCCACAAACTGACTTGCTCCTGCAAAAACCATAACTGACATAAGAAATGTATTTAAAAAAGAAAGCCCACTATTTCTAGCAAGAAGACCAAAAGTTAAAGCTATAGGCAAATAACCAATAGCAACTGGGAGACCTGTTTTAAATCCTTTTTTAAAATTTATTTTATTTTCTTTAAATTTATTACCCACAACCATTACTACTATCACCTCTGCTTTATTCTAATGAAAATATAAATTATAAAATTATTACTTAAATCTTATTTTCAACAAATTTTAATTAACTCCTTCATAAATTTTGCTTTAAATCTTGAGCTAAATACTATATGATATATATTAAGAGTAATAATTATTAATTAAATTGGAGGTCTGGAATAATGGAGACAATTTTATACAGTTTTTTTGCAGGAGCTTCAACATCAATTGGAGTATTTATTTTGATGTTATTTGGAAAACCGGATAAAAACATTATGGCTTCACTACTTGGATTTGCAGGAGGAATAATGTTTGCAATTTCTGTTTTTGAATTAATGCCAGAAGCAGTAAACCTCGGTTCAGAATTAATTATGATTATTGGAGTTTTATTAGGTGCTTTAATGATGTGGAGCCTTGATAAATTAGTTCCACATTCCCATTTATCCAGTTCTGATGATCTTGCTGTAGAAAATCCGGAAAAAATGAAAGAAAGAGATCCTATTTTACGTACAGGTTATTTGGTTCTATTTGGGATAGCTATTCACAACCTACCAGAAGGTCTAGCTATTGGAGCAGGTTTTGAATCAAGCCCTGAAGTTGGATTATTAATAGCAGTTGCTATCGCATTTCATAATATACCTGAAGGCCTGGCTATTGCCGGCCCTCTCAAAGCTGGCGGAATAGATAATTGGCGCCTTTTTTGGTTTACATTAATGGCAGGACTTATGACTCCAATTGGTACTATTATCGGTAAATTGATTTTTAATATATCACCTGTTTTAATTGGAGGTTCTCTTGGCTTCGCTGCAGGTGCTATGATATATATTGTAAATGATGAGCTTATACCTCAATCCAATCACATGCAGGACCATTTTGCAAATGCCGGCCTTATTATCGGTTTATTAATAGGATATTTAATATTATAAATACTTTAGTGATTTGACATATTAAATTACTACTGGTATAATTTAAATAATCTATTCATTCAGGGGGTGAGCAGAGACTAGTTTTGTAATAATTAACTTACTTATGTTACATATTTAGAAGTATGTTAGATGAGTTTAGGAGAGTTGAGACGAGTTGAGCACAACAAAATCTTAATATGGGTTATCTTTGTTTTTGATGATAACTAGTTCATACTCATATTTCTCAACTCTGTTACCTGCTTATCTTTATAGCAGGTATTTTTTATTTTTAAAAAAACAGAGGAGGAAATAAAATGTCAAATAAAGATAAAAATTTAACAGAAGATTTTTTTGGTGAATATGGAGGTAGTTTTGTCCCTGAACCACTTGTACCGGTACTTAAAGAATTACAGGAAGCTTATGATAAATATAAAGACGATTCTCAATTCAAAAAAGAAATAGATTATTATAATAAAAATTATATAGGTCGACCAAATCCATTATATTTTGCTGAAAAGTTAAGTGAAAAATATGGAGCAAAAATTTATCTGAAAAGAGAAGATTTAAATCATACAGGTGCTCATAAAATTAATAATACCATTGGTCAGGCTTTATTAGCTAAGAAAATGGGTAAAAAAAGAGTTATAGCTGAAACTGGAGCCGGTCAGCATGGAGTTGCAGCAGCCACAGCCTGTGCTTTAATGGATATGGAATGCCATGTATATATGGGTGAAGTAGATACTAAAAGACAGTCATTAAATGTATTTAGAATGGAATTGTTAGGAGCAGAAGTAATTCCTGTAACCCGTGGAGCTAAGACTTTAAAAGATGCTGTTGATGTTGCTTTAGAAGATTTAGTTGAAAATTATGATAATACATTTTATATGTTAGGCTCAGCAGTTGGTCCTGCACCTTATCCAAGAATTGTTCGTGATTTTCAATCTGTAATTGGTAGAGAAGCCAGAGAACAAATTTTAGAAGTTGAAGGAAAACTACCAGATTATTTAATGGCCTGTGTTGGTGGTGGTAGTAATTCTATTGGTTTATTTCATCCATTTTTAGAAGATGAAAACGTCAATATCATTGGTGTTGAACCAGGAGGAAAAGGAGATGGCCCTGGGGAAAATGCTGCTCCATTAAATTTTGGTAAAGCTGGCACTATCCATGGTTTTAAAACATATATGCTCACAGATGATGATGATCAAATCGCTGGAACACATTCTATTGCAGCCGGCCTTGATTATCCGGGAGTGGGTCCTGAACATAGTTACCTTAAAGATACAGGACGAGCTAGGTATACTACGATTGATGATAAAAAAGCTTTAGCTGCTTTTCATGAACTATCTGAAGAAGAAGGTATAATTCCTGCTTTGGAGAGTTCACATGCAGTAGCAGAAGCTTTTAGACTTGCCCCTGATTTAAATAAAGATCAAGTCATAATTGTTAATCTTTCCGGCCGCGGTGATAAAGATGTTAAACAAATTTCTGAAATGAAATAGCCTCCTCAAAGGAAAAACCCAATCCAGATTTTTTCTGGTTGGGTTTTTTCTATCTAATCTTTTTTACCTCTTTACCAAAAGGCATTAAAGAAACTTTGGCAAGTTTTAAATTTTGTTTGGCAAATGGAATACCAATAATTGTTATTGTAAAAAATAATGCTGAAATTAGATTTGCTAATGCTATCTCCCAGCCAAAAAATATGATCCAAATAATATTTGCTATCATCCCCAGAGAAGATGTTCCTTCATCTACAACTTCTTTACCAAAAGGGGCCAATTGTAATTTAGCCATTTTAAAACACTGTTTTCCTACTGGCAAACCTATAATTGTAATTGACCAGATTATTCCTGCAAGCAGCCAGCCAATTGCCTCTATAAATCCACCAAAAATAATCCAGATTATATTACCTATTAAACTCATATTAATCCCTCTTTCTTTTTTTATTACTTACATTTTATATATTCTATATTATCAATTTTTCTCCTTTTTATTTATTTTCATAATATCCCCTAACTAATATCAGATAAACATGATTATTTAAATATATAAAAGAATATGATAGCATATAAGAGATAAATAGCTCTAATCATTTGACAAAGCTAAACGAATTAACTATAATATCTATTGTTGTAATTAAAAATCATCACAAAATTCAATTATAATTTTGAGGGGGATTAAATTAATGAAAAAATTATTAACTATTTTAGCAATTTCCGCAATACTTATAAGTTCATTTTCACTATTTGCTACAGCTCAAAATTCTGATAATGTAATAACTTTAGGAGACTCAAATTGGCCTGGATTAAGAGGTAAAAATGCAATAGTTAATTATATTTTAGAAAATATAGGTTATAAAGTTGAAAGGACTTCTGCTACAGACCCTATGCTTCGTCAGGGAATAATTAATGGAGATATAGATATTTATCTTGGTACCTGGATGCCTTCTTTACAGAAAGCCAGAACTCAAAATCAAGATAAACAACATCTTGTTACTAAAAATATGCATAATGGTCTTTTAGGAATGGCAGTCCCCAAATATGTTGCTGAACAGGGGGTAACCAGTTTAGAAGATCTTCAGGAACATGCTGATAAATTTGATAAAAAATTATACGTAGGCCCTGCCGGCTGGGTTTATGATGGAAAAATAAGAGAAGCTCAAAAAGACAATATTTACAATTTAGAAGATTGGGAATTAGTAAGTAGTAACCCTGCTGCTCTCTGGACTGAATTAGAACAGGCTATAGAAAATGAAGAATGGATTGTCTGGGCAGCCTGGCAACCACACTGGATGAATACAGTTTATGATATGGTGTATTTAGAAGATCCAGAAACTATTTTTGGCAATAAATACTCCTGGGTTGAAACATTGACCAGAAAGGGTTTCCCGGAAGAACATCCTCAGGTTACAACTTTTTTGAAAAATTTTATAATAAAATCAGAAACCCAAAGTTTACTTAGTTATCAAATTGGTGAAAAAGAAAAAGACGCAGATGAATTTGCAAAAAAATGGGTTAAAGATAATATTTATCGAGTAAGTACATTTTTAGCTTTAGTTGAAGCACCTAATGGTGAACCAGCTATTGATGTTTTAAGGGAAAATATAGGACTTGAAAAATAAATAACAGCTTTAAAACCCCGCATATTTTCTGCGGGGTTTACTTTTTATATTTGTTTTTAATAATAATTTATCCTGTCATTTCTTTTGAAGACTGCAATGAATCCAAAATAAATGAAGGTAGTTTACTCCCATAACGGAGACCTTCTCTTAAATTATACATTTTTTCATCAATAACTTTTAGCTCTTCTAAAAGATTTATTTCTTCTTTAGTTGTTTTTATGAGATCAGCTATTCCACCATTATTTATTACAATTCTTCTATCACCCATAAGTGCTAAAATAGGATCATGAGTGGCCATCAATACTATTTTATCTTCTCCTACTAATAGATCAAGAGCTTTTTCACGGTCAATACCTGCATTTTCTATCTCATCTATTAAAACAATAGGTGAGGAACTTAAAATAGCAGTATCTGCTATCATTAAAGCCCTGGATTGTCCTCCACTAAGACTTGTTATCTGTACATCATCAGCAAACTTTTCTCCAGCTAATTCATTTGCTTTTATAATAATTTTTTCTACAATTTCATCTTCATTTTCTATAAGGCGGCTTTCAGCATGTAAATGTAAAAATTCTTTTACAGAAAGATCCATTACAAAATTCATATTTTGAGAAAGCTGAGCAACTAATTTTTTATTTCCAGAAAGTCTCCACTTCTTATCAGGGACATCATCATTTATAAGAATATGCCGTCCTGTAGGTGTGTCTCCTCTTGCTGCCCACTCTATATCAGCAAGTAATCTACTTTTTCCTGAACCAGTAGGACCAACAATAGAAATTACTTCACCACTATTTATATCTATTTTTTCATAATTTTCTACCTGACCATCCTTATCAGTTCCCGGTAGTAAAGAAAGACTTTTAACTTTTTCTTCTTTTTCGCCTAAAAATTCCTGCATATTATCAATATAACTTACTAATCTGTTTAAGAATTCTTCAATACCTATTATCATATCTTCTTTTTCATCAACTGTTAATTTTTCATATTTCTCACTAATTTTTAAATCTTTTTGGGTTATATCAAGACCCTGTTCTTCAAAAAATGATTCTGTATATGGATATTTTTTAAGTATTTTTTTTATTGTTAAATTACGAAGATAATTTTTATTACTCATCTGTATCACCTAATTCTATTTTTTTCACATTTCCTAATTGATGTTCATCTCCAATTCTTCTTTCTCCAAGACAGTAAGAACACATAGCAGAAGGCATAGAAAATCTCAATTCTTTTCCTTTTACAGTTTCAATATCTTCATCATCATTATAAAGTAAAGTAGAAAATTCATATGCTCCCTGGCCTGTAAGACCATTAATATGCATAACCATAGCTTTCGGATTTACAGTACTTACTCTGGAAGCAAAAACCTCCCTTTCAGCCTGTGATACTATATCCCCTTTGGTAATTGCTACAATATCAGCTGTTTTCAGCATAGGGCCAATCTTTTTAGGTGTGTTAATTCCACTGAGATTATCTATTACACAAACAGCTTTTATATCTTTAATATAGGGAGAACAACGATTACAAAGTCCAGCACTTTCAGTTATAAGTAAGTCCAGATCTTTTTTTCTTCCCCATTGTACTACTTCTTCTATATTACTTACAAAATAATGATCAGGACAGAGTGAACCAGATAGGCCTTTTTTAACAGGGATCCCTTCTTTTGCATAAAGCTCATCATCATCTGTATAAAGACAATCAAATTTTACTACACCTGCTTTTATATCTCGATCTCTCATAGCTTTTATAGTTTTTAAAATAACTGCAGTTTTACCGGAAGAAGGAGGTCCAGAAAAGGTTACTAAATTCATCTTAACTAACCTCCCTTATTTTTTTATTAAATTGTTCAGTTAACTTATTTATTAATTGACCTGGATCTTCATTTCTTAAAAAATCCCAGCCAGGCCACATAAACTTAGAATTATCTTTTAAATTATTATTTATTTCAGGTAATACACTTGGGAAAAGCCCCTGTTCAGCCAAAATTCTTCCTACTTTTTCAGAAGCAAAGAAATCAACTAAAGGCTGAATTTCAGGTAAACTTTCTTTTTTAGTCAACATAAATATCGGACTGATTATTGCGCCATCTTCTGGCCAGATAAATTCCATATGAGGAAATCTCCTGGCCATTCTTGTAAAAAAGTAAGGCATAATGGTTACAGCAGGCTCACCTTTTTTCTTCCTGCCACCTTCTTTTACCATTTCTGCTGGATGTTGTGATTTCATCATTGACCTGCCTAAATTGTCTATACCTTCTTTTCCATATTTTTTATAGATATTTATTAAAATTGC
>DATFIM010000153.1 GCA_035270125.1 Halanaerobiales bacterium
AATTCAAAATTCTACAAAATTCGATTTGCTATTATAGATAGATGTTGCTATAATTAAATCAGAGTATTTTTGTGTGAAAAAGAAAAATTTTAAAAGAGGAGAAAAACCATGGATAAAAAGATAGCTATTGTTACTGATAGTACTTCGGATTTAAAGAGTGAAGAGTTAGAGGAATTGGGAATAGAGTCATTACCTTTGAAAGTTATATATGATAATAAACAATTTCATGATAGAGTAGATATACAACCCCAGGAAGTTTATGAAAAATTAGAAGAGGAAATTCCTACTACATCGATGCCTTCCCCAAAAGAAATTAAAAAAACATATTTAAAATTAAAAGAACAGGGTTATACTCATATTATTTCTATTCATATTTCTAGTGGTCTCTCAGCTACTTATAATAATTGTAAAATGGTAGCTGACCAGATGGAAGAAATTACTGTAGAAGTAATAGATTCAAAAATGTTGTCAAAAGGATTGGGAAGGTTGGTTTTATATGCCCAGGAATTAGTTGATAAAGGTGAAGATGATTTTGAAGAAATAATTGAAAAAATTGAAGCTAAGAAAGAAAAGATAGAGGTATTTTTTGTTGTTAAGACTTTGAAGTATCTAAAAGAAGGCGGCAGGATTGGTAAAGTTGCTGGAACCATTGCCCAATTATTAAACATTAAACCCATTATATCAATTGATGATGATGGAGAATATTTTACTTTTGATAAAATTAGAGGTAGAAGTCGTTCTCTAGATAAAATGTTTTCTATAATTAAAGATAGATTAAAAGAAGATAAAAATTATTTATTAGATGTAGTTAATGCTGCTGCTGAAGAAGAAGCTAGTAAGCTAAAAAACAAATTTGAAGGATTAGATTCTATTAAAGAAATATTTTTAGGAGAAATAAGTCCGGTTATGATTGTGCATACTGGCCCTGGTTTAATAGGGGTTGTTCTCACAGAAATGGATGATAAAAATTAAATTATAAGCTTTATTAACAAAATAAAATATATTTAAAAGTTAAACCTCTTTCATAAATTTTGAAAAATATGATATAATTTATGAAAGGGGTTTTGTTAATTATATAACAAACGATTATACAGTATAATCTTTTGTTATTTTAGATTTAGTAGAGTATAGTATATAATAGTTTTGAAAGAAGAAAAAGAACTAATGCTCAAATTTTTTTGAATTCATTTGAGAATTCAAGTACAATCTATTCAAAATTTTATTTTATCATTTATTTAATCTAATAAATAGTTTTACAAAACCCAATAAGAGAAAAATTTTGAATAAAAATTAAAGGGGGTAAAAAAATTGAGTAAGTTAGAAAAAATAATAGGATTTATATTAATTTTTGTAGTATTGATTTTATCTAAATTTTATTTTAGGGATTTAACATTATTTGCAAGATTGCTTATAGGTACAGGAATTGGTTATTCTTTAGCTAGAGCATATACTGGATTTGCTGGAAGTGTGAATAGAGCTTATAGAACAGGGTCAACAAAATTGATGAGAACTATGATGTTTATGTTTTTTATAACAGCAGTTATTAATGCAGGATTGTTTTTGGGAGCTGGAGCTACAAGTTATAATATCTGGATAAAACCAATTAATATGGGATTACTTGCCGGTGGATTTTTATTCGGTTTTGGAATGTCACTTTCAGTTTGTTGTGCTAGTGGGGTTCTTACAGATCTTCCTTCTGGATTCCCAAGAGCTTTTATAACTTTAATATTCTTTGGTTTAGGAGTTTTCCTTGGTTTTCCTATACAAAGAACTGCAAGCTGGGTTAATGAATCCTGGTTTACCAGTGCAGTAGGAGAAAAAACTATGGGAGGAGTCTTTTTACCTGATCTTTTTCAGGGAGATGGTCTTTACGGTTATTTAGGAGCTCTCTTATTAATTGCTGTTTTTGGGGCAATAATTAGTTATTTCTCTTATTTGTATGAGAAAAAACAATTGAGGAATAATAAATATACTGGCCTTGAAATAGAAAAACAGCAGGAAGAAAAAGAAAGCTTTAAAATTAGTGAATTCAAATTATTTAGTGCTGAAACATATAAACACTTTTTTGTGAAACCATGGACTTTAAAACAGGGTGCGATTGCTCTGGCAATTATTTTTGCTGTATTAATGGGAGTTACTAAAGCCGGTTGGGGTGCATCTCAGCCTTATGGTATCTGGTTTGGTAAGGTACTTATGTTATTTGGAGTTTCGTCTGAAGCTCTTGCTAATTTTACTAATATGCCAGCTGGATTATATGAACTTCCATTTTTTGAGCATCAAATCTCTGTCCAGAACTTTGGAATTATAGCTGGAGCTATTATTTATCTTCTTACAGCAGGCAAGTTTAGTGATGCATTTAAAGCGGGCCTTAAGATAAGAGGTAAAGAAGTAGCTGTTTATGCTTTAGGTGGTATCACAATGGGTTTTGGTACTCGTTTAGCTAATGGTTGTAATGTTGGAGCTTTATATACTCCAATTTCAAATCTCTCTCTATCAGGCTGGTTTTTCTTGATCGCTATGATAGTTGGAGGTATTGTAAGTAATAAATTTAATGATCGGATTTCTGGTTAAAAGGCTTTAATGATACAAAATTATAATTAAAATCTTAAATAGGAGGAAATATATTATGAGTAAGAAAGTATTAGTTGTAGGTGGAGTAGCTGGTGGAGCTTCAGCAGCTGCAAGAGTTAGAAGACTTGATGAATCAGCAGAAGTAATAATGTTTGAACGTGGGCCAAATGTTTCTTTTTCAAATTGTTGTCTTCCCTATCATTTAAGTGGAACTGTTGAAAATAGTGATGATTTGGTATTGATTTCTCCACAGGAATTTATGGATAAATATAAGATTGATGCCAGAACCCATAATGAAGTTATTGATATTAAAAGAGAAGAAAACAAAGTAGTAGTAAAAGATCTGGAAAAAGGTGAAACTTATGAAGAAGATTATGATAAGTTAGTTTTATCTCCAGGAGCTGCTCCGATCTGTCCAAATAGTATTCCTGGTGTAAATAATGATAATGTTTTTACAATTTGGAATGTGCAGGATATTAAAAAATTGAATGGATATATTGAAGAAAATAATATTGAGGATGTAGCAGTAGTAGGAGCTGGATTTATTGGGTGTGAAGTTGCTGAAAACCTAAAACATGCTGGCAAAAATGTTAAATTAATTGAAGCAATGGATCAAATAATGCCTCCATTTGATAATGATATGGCTCAAATTCTCCATAAAGAATTATATGATAAAGGTGTAGAATTAATTTTAGAAGATGCAGTTGAAGAAATTAATAATAACCATGTTGTATTAAGTTCAGGAGAAAAAGTAGATGCTGAAGCTGTAGTAATGGCCATCGGTGTTTGTCCTGAAACTGAATTAGCAGAAAAAGCTGGTTTAGATATAGGAGAAACTGGCAGCATAGAAGTTGATCATAATTATCGTACAAATGATAAAGATATTTATGCTATTGGAGATGCAATAGAAGTATATTGTAGAATGACAAATAGAAAGACAAGATTACCTCTTGCTGGTCCTGCTCAAAGACAGGCTAGAGCTGCTGCAGATGCTATTTATGATAAGGATCATACTCATAATGGAATCATTGGTTCTTCTGTAGTAAGAATTTTTGATATGAATGCAGCTTCAACTGGTATTAATGAAAAACAGGCCCAGGATGTAGGAATTCCTTATGATATAGCATATGTAATCCCAGGAGACAAAGTTGGCTTAATGCCAGAAAGTCACCCAATGCACTTTAAATTAATCTATGAATATCCAACTGGAAGAATTCTTGGTGCACAAGCAGTTGGTAGAGGTAATGTCGATAAGAGAATTGATGTTATTGCTACAATGATTCACATGGGAGGTACTCTTGAAGATCTTAAAGAATTAGAATTATGTTATGCTCCTGTATTTGGAACTGCTAAAGATGTAGTTAACCACGCAGCATTAGTAGGACTTAACCTTTTAAATAATGACTTTGAACAGGTACCAGTTACTAAAGTAAGAGAATTAGTTGAAAATGATGCCTGTATTATAGATTGTCGTGAAGAAGATGAATTTGCTGAAGGACATTTTAAAAATGCAATTAATATTCCATTAAGTCAACTTAGAGATAGAGTAGATGAAATTCCTGAAGATGAGCCAGTATATTTACACTGTCGTTCAGGACAGAGAAGTTATAATGCAATTAGAGCTTTACAGGGAATGGGTTATGACAATCTTTATAATATTTCCGGTTCGTTCCTTGGAGTATGCTGTCATCAGTATTATTTAGATCAGGTAACAGACAGAGAAAAGATTGTTACAGATTATAATTTTGAATAAACATTAATATAATGATATAATGAAAAGAGATTGAATAGTATTGTAGTTGATCTCTTTGAATTTCAAATCAGGATGACCATCGGGTTTATAGCTCGATGGTCTTACTGATTTATTTTAATGAAATAATTTATATATAATAAAGGTGGGTAAGATATGAATTTGAGTAATCAAGACCACAATGTCAAAAAAGAGTCTGATCCTAATAAGAAAAAAAATAAAATTAACAAAAAACGAGTTGAAAGTTCTTTAACTATTGTAACCTGGATAGGAATTTTTGTAGCCTGGTATTTAGTTACAAAATTCGAACTTTTTTCTCCCACTTTATTACCCTCACCTTTAAGAGTGGCAAAGGCTTTTATAAAACTAATAAGGTCAGGATATAATGGAGTTCCTTTATGGTCACATATGCTGGCCAGTTTTAGAAGATTATTTATAGCGCTTGGTTTAGCTATTTCGACAGCAGTCCCTCTTGGACTTTTAAGTGGCTATTTTAGCAAAGTAGAGGCTATTATTGATTCTATAGTTGAATTTTACAGACCTTTACCACCTCTTGCCTACTATACTTTACTTATCTTATGGTTTGGTATTGATGATGAATCAAAAATAATATTACTATTTTTAGCTGCTTTCGCCCCTATTTATTTAGCCTGTGTTTCAGCAGTTAGTAAAATTAACGCAAATTATATTTTGAGTGCTAAATCCTTGGGAGCAAGTCAGAAAAAAGTATTTTTTAAAATAGTATTACCTGCTTCTATGCCTGAGATTTTTACTGGAATTAGAACAGCATTTGGAGTTTCTTATACAACTTTAGTTTCAGCTGAAATGATAGCTGCAACATCAGGTATAGGCTGGATGGTTTTAGATGCAGCTAATTTCCTTAAAAGTGATGTTATCTTTGTTGGAATTATAATTATGGGTATTACTGGAGTTTTAATTGATGCCGGTTTACGCTTTTTAGAAAGGAAATTTGTTTACTGGAAAGGGCATGTCTAAAGAATATTACACTGGAGGTAGATTATGAGAAAAAATATAATGAAAAAACTATTGATTTTTGTGTTAATTGCATTTGTAGCTGTGAGTCTTAGTGCCTGTGGAGGTAGTGAACAGTCTGACACTACTTCTGAGAAAACAGAATCTTTACCAGAAGAAATACGATTTGGGATTCTTAGAGTACCAAATGATGAAACAATAGCAATGGTGGAAGGAATGTTTGATGAATACTTTGGTGAGAAAGGCATAGAAAGTAAATTTACTGTTTTTGATTCAGGAGCTGAAGCAAATCAGGCTCTTGCGTCAGGAAGTATTGATTTTGCGACA
>DATFIM010000154.1 GCA_035270125.1 Halanaerobiales bacterium
AAAGAGATAATAGAAAAAATACCAGATAAGACACAGGAATCAGTTATAAAGGGATTAGATAGGATTGAACGAAGAATAGGTGTTAAGAAGTTCAGGAAACTATTTAAAACAATAACAACTGATAATGACAGAGAGTTTTATGATTATGAAGGGATAGAAACTTCTTTTACAGGCAGCAATATACCTAGAACAGAACATTATTATGCAGATGCATATTGTTCCTGGCAGAGAGGGAGTAACGAGAATTTAAACAAGATGATAAGAAGATTTATACCTAAAGGAGAAAGTATAAAAAAATATAGTAGAAAAGCAATCAAAAAGATTCAAAGATGGATGAATAACTATCCTAGAAAGATGTTTGATTTCAAATCCGCTAAAGAAATATTTCAAATGGAATTGAAAGTAGCTTAACATTATATATGCAGGCAATGTTTAGATGAAATTTTTTTCTCCTCTTTTAAAAGGGGAGAAACTACAAAACTAAACATATAAGGTATAGATCTAAAAAACCGTGCATTTAACCTTGCAATACACAAAATAAGAAAATATAGTAATAATATTGATAAAATATAGTTATTATGGTACCATCAAATTGGTGAGGAAATATAAACTGTTGTGGTGCAGAGTTGATAAACTCTGTTTTAAGTGAAAATGTGGGGCTATAGCTCAGTAGGATAGAGCGACAGATTCCTAATCTGTAGGTCTTGGGTTCGAATCCCGATAGCCCCACCATTTTTTATTTGTTAGCTCATTTATACGATCTTGACCGATAAGATTTTTGGCCATTTTCAGCAGGATCTGTCGGTCAGTTTTAATAATATATTAGATAGATTGAGTAACAGACCTCTGCTAGAAAAACTAATGCAGGGTTTTTTTTATGTCTAAAGAAATTAAAATGTGTAAAGAATCAGATTCTGTTGTTCTCGATCAAGCTTTTAAGGAGTTCAAGCAATATTCAAAAGTTATAAATTTATTCTATTTTTAAATCATAAAATTGAAATATGTTTATTATTATTTAAAAAAAGGAATTAATTAAAATTTAGTTAAATATTAAATTAAGGAGCAGAATATTATATGAAATAGCATTGATATAAATTTGAAAGGAGGTAAATTAATGAATTCCTTTATTCTAGTAATACCAATTATTTTTATTCGTTATATCCTTATAAGAATTATAAGTGATGAAGAAGCTATAGAAAGAGCAGGTTTTTTTCCTCCAACAGAAGGGAAAGAACAAGTTGCTTTTTATGTCTATCAAATTACAACACTTATTTTACTAATATATTTATTTTTTTCAAACATTAAATTTAATATTGTTTTAAGTTATGTGGGTTTAATTGTATTTATAATAGGAATGTTATTATATATTAAATCAATTATAGATTTTTCAAAACCTCAAGAAAGTGGAATAAATAATAATGGGCTATATAAATATTCGCGTAATCCTATGTACGTAGCTTTCTTTTTATATTTTTTGGGTTGTAGCTTTTTAATAAATTCACTTTTTTATTTTATAATATTACTTATATTTCAAATTTCAGTTCATTATCTTATATTATCAGAAGAAAGATGGTGTATTAAAGAGTTTGGAGTAGAATACCAAAAGTATATGAAGAAAGTTAGACGTTATATTTAAATTGGAGACTCTGGATAGGTTATAATAAATTTTACTTTCAAACCAGGTGCATTTAATTTCGCATCTGGTTTTAGATTTATAAATAAAAGGTTTAATGGATTTTTCCTATAATTAATAGTTAAGAACTAAAAAGAATTTTAATTTATCGGGGAGGTTTTTATGACCAAATTAAATAAGGCATTATTTGGAGATGAGTTTAATAAATCATATATTATATTAGCAGGAATAATATTATTATTAATTATTTTAAGTTTTAAAAATTTTTTGTTATTTCATTCATTGATTGAATTATCTAGTATTATAATATCATTTATTATATTTATAATAGCTATCTATACTCATGAAAAAAGCAAAAATTATTTTTTGGTTTTTTTAGGAATTACATTGGGATTTGTAGGACTTCTTGATTTATTGCACACCTTGGTTTATGAGGGTATGGGAGTTTTTCCTAATCTTGGAGCTAATCTCCCTACTCAATTATGGATTATAGCTAGATATATAGAGAGTGGTGGTTTTGTTTTAGCTCTTTGGTCAATTAAATATAATAAGAGTTATAATATAAAAAAACTAATTTATATATTTTTATCTTTGTTATTTATTATATTTCTATCTTTATATTTTAATATATTTCCCAAGGCTTTTGTTGAAGGTAGTGGACTTACTGGTTTTAAGATTATAAGTGAATATATAATCTCTTTAATTCTTGTTTATAGTTTATATTTGTTAAATCAAAATAAAGATTATTTTGAAAAAGATGTCTATAAGATAGTATTTTTTTCAATAATAATGACTATTTTTTCTGAGATATCTTTTACATTTTATGTTAATGTTTATGGTATTTCTAATATTACTGGTCATGTATTTAAATTATTATCTGTTATTTTAGTTTTTAAAGCTATTATAGATACAGGTTTTAAAAGGCCCTATGATTTACTATATCGTCAATTAAAACTTCAAAAAGAAGAAATTGAAAAATTATCTTTTACTGATCAATTAACTGGTCTTTATAATCGTAGATTTTTTGAGGAAGAAATGAAAAGATTGGATACAGAAAGACAACTTCCCTTAAGTTTTATTATGGCTGATCTTAATGGTTTAAAAATCATTAATGATAGTTATGGACACGAGAAAGGTGATGAAATACTAATTCAAGCAGCTAAAATTTTAAAAGAATCACTTCGTGAAGAAGATATATTGGCAAGACAAGGGGGAGATGAGTTCGCTGTTTTGCTTCCAAATACTACAAAAAAAGATACAGAAAAAATTGAAAAAAGAATAAAAGAAAAATGCAAAAAGACTCAAAATAACATGATACCAATTTCTATTGCTCTTGGTATAGCAACTAAAGAAAAATTAAATCAGGATATTGAAGATGTATTTAAAAAAGCTGATGATAAAATGTATAAAAATAAATTAGCTGAAAGTAGAAGTAGTAAGAGTAATATAGTTGAGGGATTAATAAATGTTTTAAATTCAAAAAGTAATGAAACAAAGGAACATTCTGTTAGAATGACAAAGTTAGGTTTTAAGTTTGGGCAGAAATTAAAACTTTCAAATTCAGATCAAAATAGACTTTCTATTTTGACAACTTTGCATGATATAGGTAAAATAAATATTAATGAGAAGATTCTTAAAAAGAAAGGTAGTTTAAAAGATAAAGAGTGGGAAAGCATAAAAAAACATTCGGAATATGGTTATAAAATAGCTAAATCTTCTGAAGAATTTGCAGCAGTAGCTAAAGATATTTTAGCTCATCATGAAAAATGGGATGGAAATGGATATCCAAAAGGAAGTGAAGGTGAAGATATACCTTATTTAGCAAGAATTATTTCAATTATAGATGCTTATGATGTAATGACAAATAATAGACCTTATAGTAAAGCAATATCAAAAGAAGAAGCTTTAACTGAGATCAAAAATTGTGCTGGTAGTCAGTTTGATCCTGAGTTAGCTAAAGAGTTTATAGAACTTAAAACTACTAATTGAAAATCTCCTTAATTCATATTTTAGTTTAAATTTATTATAAGGAGGATCTCTAATTTGAAAGATAATAAAAAGCATAAAAATTTAAAAAGAATTGAAAATATAAATAAAAATTATAAAAAAATAAAGATGAAATTAAATCTATGTTTAAAAAAGATAAGAAACGATAATAAAATTGAAAGGGGGTAAAAAAAATACTGGATGGATTTCCACGAAGTAAAAAACAAATTAAGGATTTAGAAAAAATATTATAAAGTATAGAAGATGAAATTAATTTAATAATTTACTTAAAGGTAAAAGAATAAAAACTCATAACCCGTCTAACAGGTCGAAGAATCTGTATGGTTGATGGTTCGATTTATCATACTAAATATAATCCACCCCAGAAAAAAGGCAAATGTGATAAATGTGGATCTAATTTATACAAAGATGCATGCTGGGAAAGAATTGTAAATATTTTATCAATCAGTCTTCATTTGCTCCTCAAGGTTGGATATTTGGACTAGTCTGGATGTTAAATAAATATTCATAAACATTTATTAATAATAAAAGGAGTTGCCTAAAATGACTGGACATTCAAATGATATTTTTAATAATATAAATGATATAGTCTGGTCTGTTTCCTGGCCGGATTTAAAAGTGAAATTTGTTAGTAAAGCAGTCAAAGATATCACCGGTTATTCAAGAGAAAAAATACAAAAAAATCTTATTCCCATTAAAAGAATTACCCATCCTGAAGATAAAAAAATACATGATAGGGCACTTAAGCAATTAAAAGAAAATGGTTATGAAGAAAGAGAATTTAGAATAATATCTAAAGAGGGTAACATTAAATGGATTCATGACCGGGGAGAAATGATTTATAATAAAAATAATGAACCTATAAGAGCAGAAGGAATAATGAGAGATATAACAGAAAGAAAAGAACAAAGAAAAGAGCTTGAAATGATGGATTTTACTCTTGACAAATCAAGTATGTTGATTTTTAGAACTACTCCTGAAGGAATAATAGATTATGTTAATGAAACTGTATTAAACAAACTAAATTATGATGAAAACAATCTTATTGGCAAACATGTAAAAAAAATATTAAAAAAATATAATTATGTAGATAGAATAAAATTTTGGGAAAAAATAAAAAATTCTATTTCTATGACTTATGAAAGAGAATTTATTACTAAAAAAGGTAATAAAATACCTGTTGAAATGACAAGTCAATATTTTAAATATGAAGATAGAGAATATGAGTTTGCTTTTGCAAAAGATATAACGGAAAGAAAAAAATTAGAAAAAAATCTTAAGGAAAAAAATGAATTATTTAATAGTGTTTTAGAAAGTATCCAGGATGGGATTAGTGTATTAAGTTCTGATTTAACAATCAATTATATAAATTCTACTATGAAAGAATGGTATAAAAGCAATTTACCTCTTAAAGGAAAAAAATGTTTTAAAGCCTATTATAATGAAAAAGATAAATGTAAAAATTGTCCTGTTTTAAAAACTTTAGAAACTGGTAAAATGGAACGTCAAATAAAAAAACAACCGGAGGAATTTGAATTAGATTATATTGAAATTTTCAGTTATCCTATTTGGGATGAAAACGAAGAAAATATGACTGGTGTAGTTGAATTTGTAAGAGATATATCAGATAGATTAAAACAAAGAGAAAAACTTGAAATGATGAATTTTACTGTTAATAAATCAAACTTGTTGATTTTTAGGGTAAAATCTGATGGAATAATTGAATATGTTAATGATACAGTTTTGGATAAGTTAGAATATAAAAGAGAAGATCTTGTTGGAAATAATACAAAAAAAATAGTAAAAGCAAAAGATAATTATATTGAGAGGGAAAAATTTTGGAATAGAATTAAAGAATCTAAAGCAATAACTTATGAAAGAAAATTTATAACTAAAAGTGGAAATAAATTTCCAGTAGAAATTACCAGTCAATATTATAATTATGAAGATAAAGAATATGAATTTGTTTTTGCTAAAGATATTACCAAAAGAAAAGAGCAGGAAAAAAAGATAAAAGAACAAAAGGCATATTTTGAACAGCTCTTTAATAATTCTACAGAAGCTATAGTTCTTTTAGATAATAACCATCGAGTAATAAAAACAAATAAAAAATTTGAATCTTTATTTGGATTTAAACAATCAGAATTAAAAAATAAAAATCTAGATAATTATATTTTACCTGAAAACTTAATAGATGAAGGTAAAAATTATACCAAAAGAGCTAAACAGGGTGAAAAAATTGCAAAAGAGAGTATAAGAAAAACTAAGAATGGCCAGAAAATCAATGTCTATTTACAGGGCTTTCCTATTAAATTGGCAAATGGACATATTGGTATTTATGCTATTTATAGAGATATAACTGAAAGGAAAAAAAGAGAGGAAAAAATAGAATATTTGTCATATAAAGATCAATTAACTGATTTATATAATAGAAGATTTTTTGAAGAAGAAATGAAAAGATTAGATACTCAACGTAAATTACCTATTAGCATTATTATGGCGGATTTAAATGGTTTAAAAATCATTAATGATAGTTATGGGCATGAAAAAGGTGATGAGATATTAAAAAGAACTGCTAAAATACTAAAAAATTCTATAAGAAAGGAAGATGTTTTAGCTCGTCAGGGTGGAGATGAATTTGCTATTTTACTTCCTCAAACCCAAAAAGATGAAGCTCAGGAAGTAATTAACAGAATTAAAAGAAAAACTGATAAAACAAGAGATGAAGTTATCCCTATTTCAATTGCTTTAGGTGTTGCTACAAAAGAAAATAAGGAACAGAATATAGATAATATTTTAAAAAAAGCTGATGATAATATGTATCAAAATAAACTTTCAGAAAGCAGAAGTAGTAAAAGTAATATTGTTCAGGGATTATTAAATACTCTAAGTGCTAAAAGTCCTGAAACCAAAGAACATACGAAAAGAATGGCTGAATTATCCAAAAAGTTAGGTAATAAATTAAAACTTTCTAACTCGGAGTTGAATAAATTATCTTTACTTGCTACTTTACATGACATAGGTAAAACTACAATTTCTGAAAAAATATTAAATAAATCAGAAAATCTATCAAAAGAAGAATGGAAAATATTAAAAGAACATTCTGAAACTGGATATAAAATTGCAACTGCATCTAATGAATTTTCTGTAGTTGCAGAAGAAATATTATCACATCATGAAAATTGGGATGGAAGCGGATATCCTCGAGGAATTAAGGGAGAGAATATTCCTTATTTAGCCAGAATAATATCAATTATAGATGCTTATGATGTAATGACAACTAATAAACCTTATAGTAAAGCAATCTCCAAAAAAGCAGCATTAAATGAAATAAAAGAATGTGCAGGAAGTCAATTTGATCCTGAACTAGCTCAAAAATTTATAGAATTAAAAAAATAAAATAATTTTAAAGGTTTTTTATAACTTATGACCAATTATAATAATACAATTAACTTCTCGTAAATTCTTTTAGAGGAGGTGGTTAAAGTGTATCTAAAAAAATGGTCATTTAAAATATTATTTGTATTCCTTATTTTGCTATGTGTTAATTCTTCTGTCTTTGCTCAGGAAAATTTTGAAAATTTAAAAATACCAACAGAAATTAAAGATTTAGTGGCTAATTTTTCAATGATTGATTATAATATTATATCATTTGAAAATGATGAAAAAACCAGTGATATTTATTTGAAATATAACTATCTTGGCAAAGAAGAAATCAATGGAATTAAAACAGATAAAATTTCTATAGAAATTGTTGAAAGAGAACATGATAACATTCCTTCAAAATTATATTTTTGGTTTGATGAAAATAATATCAAGCAATTGCAGATTGAAGAAGAAATAATACCAGAAAGTATGGCTAAAATGGTTGCAGATAGTATATTGATTGGTATTTTTTCCCCACTTAAGCAGTTAGTACAATATAATATACAGGAATTTAAAAAAACAGGTAAAGTAAGAAAATATAAAGAAAGACATGCAGGAAGAGAATTAAATATTACTGAAATTGAAGTAAATAATATACCAGAATATGAGCTGAAATATGGTATGACTAAAATAGCAGAATTAGAGGACACAGCAGTAGTTTTAGAATTTGAATATATTTCATCTGTAGAAGATCAAAAAGTTCAATTTAAAGTTAATGATTTTAAATTACATTAGTATATAGATTTAAATGACTACACTGTATTTATTTAGGTGTAGTTTTTTTTGAATAAACAAATTTTAAGATATTTAAAGGATTTTTAAATATTATGTAGAAAACCTTCAATATAATTAAAAAGAATTTTTTTGGGAGAGTGAAAAACCATGAAATTGATTTCCAATATAATCAGCTGGATAAATGAAAAGAAAAATAATAAGGAAAATATTGATGGCTCAAATTGGAATAAATGGTGGATGCCTGTAGTTGGTTTTTTTGCTTTAGTTTGGTTTGTAATAAGAGTAATCCCAAAACCAAGTAGATACCGTTATCCCTGTCAAAGAATGGCTGTGCCAATTGCTATGGGATTTTTAGCCTGGTTGTCAACAACTATTGGTCTTAGTATTTCTATCAAAAGTATAATAAATTTTGTTAAAAAATCTCGTTATTGGGCTGCAGCTCTTGTAATAATTATTACTTTAATTGGCGTAGGGTTTTATATAGATATTAATGGTAATAATCCAGTTACTGCACGCCAGGATGGACCTATAGGAGAGGCAAAAGGAATTAATCCTGGTAGAGTTGTCTGGAATTATAATTCAGAAGCTACTTCCTGGGATGGAAAAAGCAATTACTGGTGGGATGATAATAATATTGATCAAAAAATAGTAAAAAAAATGTGGGAATCTTCTTTGAAAAAATTAACTGATAAAGAAAATACTGAAGAAGCCTGGAGATCATTATTTAATCATTTTAATCAAAAAAGAGGTAAAAATAATATAAGTTATCAAGAAGATGAAAGTATAGCTATTAAGCTAAATTTAAATACTCATAAATCATATAATGATCAGGATAATGAAGTTGATCTGTCACCACAGATGGTTTATGTGTTAGTTGATAGTTTAATCCAGGATGGAAAAGTTCCAGGTGAAAATATATATTTATATGATGCTTCCCGTCCCTTAGCAAATAAAATTTATGATAAAATCTATAATGAATATCCAGAAATAAATTTTATTGATAATAATGGAGGAAATGGACGAAAAAAAGTTAAAATGGATAAAAGTTCACCAGTTTACTATATGGGTATAGATAGAAAACAGCCAGATTATTTACCTAAATGTGTGGTAGAGTCTGAATATTTAATTAATCTTGCCAGTCTTAAAAAACATAGTTTGGCCGGGATGACTGTTACTGCTAAAAATCATTTTGGCTCTATCTATAATGAACAATATGGAAGATGGACTCCCAGTCATTTACACAGTGGTATTAATGGAAGAAGTAGAGAAATGGGTAGTCCCAATCCTCTAGTGAGCTTAATGGGTCATAAAGACTTAGGTGGAAAAACTTTATTATATATAGTTGATGGTTTATATGGAGGTATGAATCAGCAGAGTGTTTCTCCTCATCGGTGGTCTATGGAACCTTTTAATGGAGACTGGAGTTCAAGTATTTTTATTTCACAGGATCCAGTTGCCATAGATTCAGTGGCTTTTGATTTTTTAAGAAGTGAAACAGATTTATTAAATTATACTGAAAATTATCTACATGAGGCTGCTATTCCAGGGGGTTCTTCTGAAAAGATATATGACCCTGAAAAAGATGGAATTTATTTAAAAAGTTTAGGAGTTCACGAACATTGGAATAATTCTCAAGAAAAATTATATAGTGGTAACACAGACTCAGCTAAAAATGGTATTGAATTAATTAAAATAAAATAAATTATAATACAGGTCTGATGATGATTCAAAAGGCCTGTTTTTAAATATTTATATTAAAAATATTTAAAATATGAAGGAAATAATCCAGTTATTGAAGAAAGATAGTACTAGAGGAGGGACTAAAATGGTTGATGATTTTCAAAGTCAGAATAAAATAAATATTGATATAGATGAATTAAAAGCTGGGATGAAACTGGCTAATGATATAGAATATGATTTTGGAGGTATTTTGCTCCCTGCCGGTACAATTTTAGATAATAAAAAAATTGAAAGATTAAAAAGACTGAGTTCAGAATATGTTTATGTATATAATGAAAATGAAGAAGAAATACAGGAAAATTTAAATAGAACTCAAAATGCAGAAAAAAAATATCAGGAAGAAATAGATGAAATGAAAGATGTATTTCAAAAGGCCAGAAATCTTGAACAAATTGAATATAATGATGTTAAAGACATGACACATGATATTATTAGTATAGGTGATGAAAGTGAAATGATTGATTTATTAACTAAGGTTAGAGAGGTAGATCAATATACTTATAGTCATCTTTTAAATGTAGGTATTTTAGCTTTTATGTTTGGTAACTGGTTGAAATTTGATAAAGAAAGATGTTTTAGATTGACCGAAGCTGGTTTAATGCATGATCTGGGCAAAGCAAAAATTCCTGACGAAATTTTAAATAAGCCATCTGAATTAACTACAGAAGAATATGACAGAATGAAAAAACATACTATTTATGGGTATGAAATGGCTCAAAATACAAAACATATTGCTCCTGAAACTGCTCAGGGAGTATTAACACATCATGAAAGATATAATGGAAAGGGTTATCCACTTAAATTAAAAGGTGAAGATATACCTCTTTTTGGAAGAATTATTGCAATAGTAGATACCTTTGATGCTCTTACAGCAAACCGTATTTATCAACCTGAATCTACACCATTTGAAGCAATAAAATTATTTAGAGAAGAGACTTTTGGAGATTTTGATTATGATTTACTTAAAGTTTTTTTAGATAAAATGCCGAACTATTTTGTTAATGAAAAGGTTATTTTAAATAATGGAAAAGAAGCAAAGATAGTTTTTATTAATCCCCGCCATCAGGATAAACCAATAATTAAAGTTGATGATTCATATATTGATTTATATAAAAATGATGATATTAAAATAGAAAGAATGGTAGATAGTTATTATACTACTGAGGAATAAAAAAAGTAAATAATTAAAATAAAAACTAACCGAGGAGCCTTGTTAAATTGGCAAGCTTCTCGGTTTTTTGATATTTTTCTCACAAGAAAGAAAAGTCTAAAAACTTTTAAAATTAAGCAGGATAATTACTTTATTTCTTGAAGTTTTTATTAACTCAATTTTTAAATATAATTTTTTTAATATAAAAAATAACAATTTTTTGGGGGGCTAATATGGCTAATATAAAACTAGAAGAACTTGATCCGATTATTGAAAA
>DATFIM010000155.1 GCA_035270125.1 Halanaerobiales bacterium
TGGCGGTTGCATCTGCTAGTAGAAACGCCAAACAGGTTATTAGAAGTTTAGAATTAGATAATTTTTTTGAATTAATAGCTGATGGAAATAGTGTGAAAAAATCAAAACCTGCACCTGATTTGTTTTTATTTACTGCCCAAAAAATGGGTTTTAAACCAGAAGAATGTTTGGTAGTTGAAGATTCAAAAGCTGGAGTAATAGGAGCTAAAAAAGCAGGGATGAAGGTTGTTGGAGTTGGACCTGAGGAAAGAATTGGGAAAGCAGATTATTGTTATAATAAGGTTTCGGATATAGATTTAAATGAGATTTTTAAATAATATTTCCCCGTATTTTTAGATAATAATATTAATTACATAATTTATTAGAATAAAAGGGGGATTTTTTATGAAAAAGAAATTAATAATTGGAGTTGCCCTTGTTATTTTTTTGATATCTTTATTTAATTTTTATACGAATCACCAAAAAGTGGAGAAATTAAAAACGCAAATAAATAATTTAAATCAAGAAATAAATAAAGCAGAGAAAAAAAATGAAGAGTTAAATGAAAAATTAATAAATGTACAAAGTGATGAATTCATTGAAAAAGCTGCTAGAACAAAGTTAGGTTTAGTTAAACCAGGAGAAGTTTTAGTTATCCCTGTTGAAGAAAAAGATTCAGAAAAAGATAAATAAAGGTGATGAAAATGGAAGAAATAATTTCAAGAATAGCTAATAACAATAATTTTAAAAAAAACCAGGTAAAAGCTGCTGTAGATTTACTTGATGATGGTAATACTATTCCTTTTATTGCCAGATATCGAAAAGAAATGACTGGTAATTTAGATGAAGAAGAATTAAGATTGATTGAAGAAAGATTAGATTACATAAGAAAGTTAAATAAAAGAAAAGAAGAAGTAATTAGGTTAATAGATGAACAGGATAAATTAACAGAAGAATTAGAAGAAAAAATAAAAAAAGCTGAAATTTTACAGGAAGTTGAAGATTTATATAGACCTTATAAACAAAAAAAGCAAACCAGAGCAACTAAAGCTAAAGAAAAAGGTCTTGAGCCTTTGGCTGAAATAATCTGGGAACAGAAAAAAGACCTAAATTTAAAAGAGTTATCTAAAAATTATATAGATCCAGAAAAAGAATTAAATACTGCTGATGAAGTTTTGCAGGGCGCTAATGATATTATTGCAGAATGGATTTCTGATAATGCAGAAATAAGAAAAAAAATTAGAGAAATTTCTTTTAATAAAGGTTCAATTTCCAGCACTTTACAGGATGAAGAGTTAGATGAAAAAGAAAAATATAAAATGTATTATGATTATAAAGAATCTGTATCTGATATACCACCACATAGGATTTTAGCCTTAAATAGGGGTGAGAAAGAGGAAAAATTAAAGGTAAAAATAGAAGTGAGAGAAGAAAAAGTTTATAATTATATTGAAAATAAAGTAATAATCAATAATTCTCCTTTTAAAGAAAATCTAATTGAAATTATTAAAGATGCTTATAAAAGATTAATATTTCCTTCAATAGAAAGAGAAGTACGTAATAAACTAACAGATAAAGCCGAAGAACATGCTATTGAGGTATTTGGTAAAAATCTTCGTTCTTTACTCTTACAGCCACCTTATAAAGATGAAAAAGTTGTTGCTATTGATCCTGGTTTTAGAACTGGTTCAAAAGTTTGTGCAGTAGATGAAACTGGTAAATTATTGGATACAGCTACAATTTATCCTCATCCTCCCCAAAATGAGAAAGAAAAAGCCAAAAAAACTATAAAAAATATTGTAAATAAACATAATGTAAATACAATAGCTATTGGTAGTGGTACTGCTTCCAGGGAAACAGAATTTTTTATTTCTGAATTAATTGATGAAGGAGAAGATATAAATTATATTATTGTAAATGAAGATGGTGCTTCAGTATATTCTGCATCTAAATTAGCAAGAGAAGAGTTTCCTGAATTAGATGTTGCTATGAGAGGAGCTGTTTCCATTGCCAGGAGATTACAGGACCCGCTGGCTGAATTAGTAAAAATAGACCCGAAATCTATTGGTGTAGGATTATATCAACACGATGTTGATGAAAAGAAATTAAATGAATCACTGGAAAATGTAGTAGAATCAGCCGTTAATTATGTAGGTGTAAATTTAAATACAGCCTCTCCTTCATTATTACAATATGTAGCTGGTATTAATAGTAGTGTAGCGGAAAATATTGTTGAAAAAAGGAAAGAAGAAGGAAGTTATAATAAAAGATCGGAATTAAAAGATGTTTATGGTCTGGGTCCAAAAACTTTTAAACAGGCTGCAGGATTCATAAGAATATTTTCTTCTGAAGATCCTTTAGCAAGAACTCCAATCCACCCAGAATCATATAAATCAACAGAAATTTTACTTAAAGATTTAGGTTTTACAGTTGATGATATTAAAAATGAGGAAAAATTAATTGAATTAAAAGAAAAGTTTTCAGAGATTGATTTAAGAAAAAAAGCAAAAAAAATATCAGTTGGCTTACCAACTCTAAAAGATATAATTAAATCTTTAAAAAAACCTGGTCGAGACCCAAGACCTGAATTATCAGCAGCAAATTTAAGAGATGATATTTTGAAATTAGAAGATTTAAAACCAGACATGATTTTAGAGGGTACAGTACGTAATGTAGTTGATTTTGGCGCTTTTGTTGATATTGGTGTAAAAGAAGATGGACTTGTACATATTTCAGAAATGAGCAGCAATTATGTTAAAGATCCAATGGAAATTGTACAGGTGGGAGATATAATAAAAGTAAAGATTTTGGAAATAGACAAAAAAAGAAAAAGAATAGCTTTATCAATGATACTTTAAAGAAATGCTAGAATTTTATTTGACAGAATTCATGACTTAAGTTATAATGTAGTTAATCTTATAAAATCGAGGAGGAATTTTTTTAGTATGTCCATTGAGGTTGGAGCTACAGTTGAAGGTAAAGTTACAGGC
>DATFIM010000156.1 GCA_035270125.1 Halanaerobiales bacterium
TACTAATTTTTTTGATGTTAGTTACATTAATAATTTAATTCATTTATCAAGAGAAAATTTATTTTTTGGTTTTTGGTTAAGCAATTTATTATATAAAAACAAAAAGCATAACAATTTTCAATCCAATTACGGGAATACAAAAAAATTTGGGCTAAACGCTCCAAGTGAAGGTGGACCAATTTGGTATAAATGGTTTTCTAAAGAGAAAATTTATTTTGAAAAAGATTCATTATCTGACAAAAAAGTAAAACAGATAAGAAAACATTTTTATGCTATCATCAATAAGCAACAAAAACCTTTAATTATTAAAAATTTAATGACATCTCAACGTATACTTCCTCTTATTAAGATTTTCCCTTCGGCAAAGTTTATTTTTATAAAAAGATTACCAGAATATAATGCCCAATCAATTTATAAAGCACGAAAGAAATTATCTCCTCTGGAATGGTGGTCTGTAAAACCAAAAAACTATCAGAACCTACTAAATTTATCCTTAGCTGAACAAGCAGTAAATCAAGTTTATTATATTGAAAAACAAATAATGGAAGATTTAAAGTCCGTTAATAATAATAACATCATAAAGATAAATTATGAAGATCTTATAATAGATCCAAAAGCAATAATCGCTTTATTAAAACGATTTATAAATACAAGGAGTAAAGGAGATTTATCAGATATTAAAATTCAATCAGAAAATACGATAAAAATCGATCAAAAAGATTTTGACCAAATTAAAAATAATTGTACTAGATTTGACTGGAATAATTAAAAAATCATTAAGTAAATGCCAAGTAAATACACAACTCGATATTTAGATAAAACAGAATATATTGTTTGGGATTCGTTTGTTGATGAATGCGAAGATGGTAGTATTTTTAATAAATCTTTTTGGCTTGAAAATATTTATAAATATCAAAAAAATATAACATTCCGAATAGTTGGATGTTTTGATAAGAATAAAGAATTAATTGCCGGAGTTGCCATTGGTGTTAAAAATAAATTCTTCTTAATTCCAATAATTGTACCACCAATTCTTACACCTTATAACAGTATTTTAATTAAAACAAGGGAAACAAAATATATTTCGAAAAAAGAAAACTCTCAATTTTTAATAATTGAAAAAATTAATACCTTTCTAAATAAAAATTTAAAATTCATTACGTTACAGTTTCCTCCAAGTTTCAAGGATATCCGAAGTTTTTTATGGAATGGGTTTTCCGAAGAAATAAAATATACTTATACGGAAAAAATAACAGATATTGATAAATTATACGAATATTTTGATCCATCTTTAAAAAGGCAAATCAAAAAAGGATTAAAACATAATTATAAATTAAATTTTGATTTCAATGATAATGAAATCAAAACAAGTTATATGCTTTTACAAAGTATGCATAAAAATAACCAGAAAAAAGGCTTTCTGAATTTTAAGGATTTTGATTCCTTTATAAAAATCCTAAATGCAAATAATAGTCTTCTTCTTTGCAATATTTATAAAGATAAAATCCCTGTTTATACAAATATTATTTTAATGGATAAATCAACAGCTTTTTATTGGTTAGCAGGTGGAAATTACAACTTATATAATACCGGATTAAACCAGGTTCTACTTTATAATATTCTGGACAAATTAAATCAGCTCAATTGCAAGTTTTTTGATTTTGTTGGCGCAAATACAGATAGTATCGCTAAATACAAATCAAATTACAATTTTAAGCTTACACCATATTATGCAGTAAAAAAAATTAACGGAATTATTCCCAAAATATTATTTAAAATTAAAGAAATTATAAATGATTAAAAAAACTATTTTTAATAGTGTATATCTTTTTCTGAAACTTTTTGGAGGCAAAAATTTTTCTAATAAATCTTTTCATCCTTTTGTGCTTCTTAAATTTTTCTATTGGCAAAAAATATTAAGAATTAATGGGAACGTTCCCTGGCCAGTTCATTTTACCAGTCAGGTTAGAACTCCTAAAAAAATAGTTAAAGGAACCAGAAATCCGGGTATGGCTTTGGGATGCTATATTGATGGAAGAAACGGAATTATCATTGAAGAAAATGTATGGATTGGACCTAAGGTTTCATTAATTTCAATGAATCATTGTCTTGATAATTTCCAAAAATATGAAAAGACCAATCCTATAAAAATTGGCAAAAACTCATGGATTGGAGCCAACACCACTATACTGCCTGGAGTAGAACTTGGAGAACATGTAATTGTTGCTGCCGGGGCAATTGTTACTAAGTCATTTAAAGAAAAGAATATTGTTTTAGGGGGTAATCCTGCAAAAATAATTAAAGAGATATCTGATTATAAACCAATTTAATGAACACTGTCTTAAATAAAGCTAAAATAGAGTACATCCTGAAACATTTGAGTCATGGCATTGAGTTAAATGATATAAAGAAACTCTTTATTTTTACTACCTCTAAAGAACTATCTTCTGATTTAAAAAATAAAATCGTTTTCACACTATCTGCACAAAACTTAAATTCCGAAAATATTTTATGGGTTAAAGATATTCCGATTCTGTTCCCTATGAACAACAATCAGGATTTATATTCCATTGATCAAAACAACAATCTAATCTTTCATCACGACCTGCTTAAATCAGCCTTTTACCTGCTTTCGGGATACCAGGAATTAAATCCGGAATATAAAGACCGGTTTGGCCGTTTCCCTTATGAGTTATCTATTCAAAAGAAACTGGGTATTATAAAAAAACCGGTGGTCAATTACTATTTTGACTTTATAATTAAAGGATTAGAAGAATTCTGCAAAATTCATAACCTGGAATTAAAAAGAAAAAAGCCTTTCAGCCCTTTTGCATTCTTTTTATCGCATGATGTGGATAAAATTGACACTTATAACATCTATGATGTTATTTATTATATGAAAGTATTGTTTGGGTTGGCTAAAAAAGAGATTCCCTTTTCGAGGAAAATACAAAAAGTTGCTGAATACCTGTTCCATTATCTTTTTACCCGAAAAAACCCAAACTGGGATTTCGATTTTTTACGGAACCTTGAAAAAAAATTTGATTTTACTTCTACCTTTTATTTTTTACCAAAGGACCTTAAACACCAGGACGCTTATTATTCATTTCACGAAAAAAGAGTACATGACCTTTTTAATCAATTAAAGGCAGAAAATTGTGAGATTGGAATACATGGGACCAACCGTTCGGCTACCCGGCTGAAGTTTTTACAATCCAATATCGCTGAATTAGAGAAGGCTTCAGGGGTTACTGTTTCAGGCATAAGACAACATCGGCTTATTTTTGATATGAGTATCACCCCCTACATCCATGAGGAGGCTGGTTTGGCCTATGATACTTCGTTAGCATTTGCAGAGCATGAAGGTTTTAGAAATTCATACTGTTTCCCTTTTAAACTCTACAATTTTAAGGAAGACCGTCCGTTTAAAACCTGGGAAATACCACTTAATGTTATGGATGCAACCTTATTTGAATACAGAAATCTAGGTATGGATGATGCTTTTGAATCTGTCAGGGAGATTTTAAAGGAAGTGATAAAATTTAATGGTGTCTTTTCCTTGCTTTGGCATAATGGTTTTTTTGATGAAATATTAAATCCGGGAATAAAAAATTTTTATATTTCACTATTAAAAATTATTAATTCAAAAAATGGAGCTTCTATTTTTGGTAAAAACATAATTTAAATATGTATAGGAAACAATTTTTACTCACTAAAAAGGGAACTTTCAAATTAAATTGGGATAAAAAGAAAATATATAATTTTAATTTATTTTATCATCCTGAACTAGAATACACATCCTCATCATATAAACAAATAGAAATAAGCCTATTGGGTTCTATTTTTGATTGGAATAATCCTCAATTTTCAAACAAACAAATAATTGACAAATTAGTTTGTTTGAATACATTAGAAGAATTGTTCTCAAATATTTCTAGATATTGCGGTGAATTTATTTTAATTTACAGAAAAAATGATGAAATTATTATTTTTAATGACACAAGTGCACAATCTGAAATATACTATGATATAAATTTCACTTGTTTTGGTTCACAACCAAAACTTTTATCAGAGATAATTGAACCACTTCCACATAATGATCCAATAGCAAAAAATTTTTATTTATTGGTGATACTACACATACAAAAAACATAAAACACTTAAAACCAAACCACTATATAAATATTAATAAAAAAAATGTGATTCGCTTTTATCCTGTTAGTATAATACAAGAACTTCCGTTAGATGAAGTAGCAAAAAGAGCATCCCTAATGATTAAAGATTATATTGATGCTATTTCATTAAGGCACAAAACAGCAATTGCAGTAACAGGAGGATATGACAGCAGAATATTATTTTTAGCCAGCTTAGATACTGATTCAAAATATTATGTGTTAAAAAAGAAAAATATGTCAGGCAACCATTATGACATCTCAATTCCAAAACAATTAACTTCAATTTATAAAAAAGAATTTCATGTAATAACAATCAAGAAAAAAGAAAAAAATGAATTTAGTCAGGAATATACAAAAAGTATTGATTTTCCACGTTATTTAAATCTTACAGGGAATATATTTAAAAATCATGTATATTTAAGTGGAAAAATTAGTGAGGTTGCCCGAAATTATTTCGGATACAAAAAAAATATCACACCCAAAGATTTATCTATCCTTAATGGCTATTCAATTCACACTTTCCCTATAAAACAATATAGTGAATATTTATCCAAAAACAACACTATATTCAAAAAACTAAATTATAATTTATTAGATATGTTTTATTGGGAAGAAAAAATGGGTAACTGGGCTGCTAAATCAAAAACTGAATCTGAATCACTAAAACGAACAGTTATTGCTCCTTTTAATTCTAGAGATTTGTTAACTTTATTATTAAGTGTAAATAGAAAATTTAGAGATTCTCATAACAATATTCTTTATAATAAAATTATTTATTACTTATCGGATAATAACAAAAAAGTGCTTAAATTGAAAATTAATCCCTGTCCTAAACAAAAGATAATTAAACTTTTAAAAAAAATTAAGGTTTATAATTTATACAGTAATATAAATTTAACCCTTAAGAAATATAATCATTTTGACAATTTAATTCAAAATCAATCTCCATAAACTTCTCTAAAAACCATAAAACATTAAGGGAGTTACTATTCTTATATTTTATCGGCTTAAAATTCATGCATTTCAACATTTGAGAATCTCTTTGTTTTGTATTATTTACATCTCGGTATTTTTTAAGAAACGTGGTTAAGAAAATATTTTCTGATAATCTTAAAAAAAGTTTAAGTAACCATTTTTTTAAATTATTCTCAAATTTTATATCCAAAGATTTAAAATAATATTTAAATAAAACATATTCATAAAGTTTCTTTCTATACCTTAACTCAAAAGGAAGTTCCTTAAAAAAATCTACTAAATCTTTATCCCATAATGGTAATAAAAAATCATACCCAAAAAAGTCATAATTTCGGCAGGCATTTACTATAAACTTACTCTGTCTTTCCTGCCAGTTCCATTGTTCTAACATATTAAAAAAAGGTTGTTCATTAAATGGGAAAGAAATAATTTTTTTGGCTACTTCCTGGGACTCTGATGTTTTATTTAATTGATAATGCTTTTCAACAATAGCTTTGAGCAAATCAGGGTTATTATCTATTAGTTTATATCGCTCTTTTAAATGACTTCCTGCGATAAAATCTCCTGCGTGACCTGGAATAAATACTGAGTTTAAAGGCAATATTTTTCTTTCTTTCAAGTGCTTAACAACAAAATATTCTTGAATACTAAAAATAGATAAATAATTACAAGCATATTCAGTATATTCATAAAATTCTTTAGAACTACAAAAATTATCATATATTTCATCATCATAAGGTATAAAATACCAGGGATATCCTAGTTTTTTTGCAATCTTTTTGGATCGTCTTACTTCAAAACTGTTATATTTTCCATAAGTAAAACAAATAACGTTCTCATATCTTTTTTTCTTTAATAAAGATACTATAAGACGAGAATCTAGCCCTCCACTTAAAGGGATCACTGCTGTTCTACCATTTAATTGTTTTAATAACTTTTCTCCTAAGTCATCTAAAACATTTTTTAACCTATCACTATTCTCTTTAAATGAAATATCAAATTTTTCCTTCATTTGAGGGAAAATATAATATCTTATAGAATTAACTTTATTCTGATTAATTGAAACAATTTCTCCGGACTGGACTTGATATACATTTTGAAATAAAGAATTATTTTTAGTAACTAGTCCAGAAGCTAAAAATTCCTTACAACTCGAATCATCCTTTTTTAAATTATACTTTTTACGAAGCCAACTAACATTATCTGTTATAATCCAATTCTTGTTATTATGATAATAAACTATAGGAAAAGTTCTTGTTATATCTGATATTAAAAAACATTCCTTTTTAGATTTAATAATGATTGTAAAAAGACCATTCAATAATCTTACTTTCTTTATTATATCATCCTTATCCGCTAGATCCTCTAGCATATTAATTAACTCCTTTGCTCCCAATAATTGTTCTTTAAAAATAGCAAAACCCTTTACCCAAATAGTTTTTTCTTCATTTTTCGCCCATGAATAGCCGGTTTGATTTATAACAGAAACTTCAATCATGTTTTATAATTTTATTAACAAAATAATTATAAATATCGACCCAATAAATAAAAAGAGCTTAATAATTCGATTATATTGAATTCGTGCTTGACGCAGAATATAAATGGCAAAAATCATCCATGCCAATGTACTCACGATAGAAAACAAGAGAATTGTATAATATGCATCCGAAAACAATAAACAGCCGATAAATAGAGAAAGTCCTCTAACGATTATTAAAATTACATTAAATAAAAAACCTTTATCTTGTTTTTCTAATACAAAAAAGATACGTGATAAAGGAGATGTTGAAAACACCATTAATATCCATGGACTCAAAACTTCTGCATACTGTCCTGCAATATACCATTCATTTCCAAAAATTAATGCAAAAATTTCTCCTCCAAATAAAGTTAATGTACCTATGGGGATTAAACCTATTAAAAGCATATTTCGAAAAACACTGAAAGTTGTCTCTGAAAGAGCCTTTAGGTCATTTCTCAACTCGGAAATCTTTTGAAAAAAAACATCACCTACAGATTGTCCTATAACATACACGGGAAGATTTAATACTCTATGTCCTAAACCATATAAACCTATAACTTCTTGAGAATAAAATGCAGACAAAACAAATATTGGAATATGAACTGAAAGTAAATTTAAAAGTGCAGAGGGCATTGAATAAAGAGGAAACTTTACATATCTTTTTGCCAGATATTTTATTTTAGTCCAGGAAATTAAGTGCAAACTTTTTCTTATCGTTTTTCCAATTTTGAAAAAAATAAAATTAAAAGCCACAAAGATTCCTACTATAGAGGATCCTACTAATCCAAATTCTCCAAATGACAAAAACCCTGAAGTAACTTGTCCTCCTGAAGTAGATGAATAATGAATTATTCGAGACCTTGCAATTAATTTATATTTTTTTTGTCTATTACTATAATGTACTGCTGAAAGATATAAAGCCCTAAAAAAAACAGCTAAGGGTATCCAATATAACCAATATCCTATTGATTCTACTTTAAAAATTTTAGAGATAGAGGTATTAAAAAAAAAAATAACAACTTCTAATAGAATAGAAAAAACGATAATATTTAGTATTGCCAAACTTAACATATTTATAGCTCCCTTATCTTTTTTGGGGAGCATTATTCCTTTGTCGTAGCTTAACGGTGCAATTACAGCTGTAATTGCCAAAATACTATTAAATAAACTTAAAACACCAAATTCTTCAACAGAAAACAATCTGGTTAAAAAAGGAGAAGCAATTATTGGAACAGCCTGAGCAATAGCAGTTCCACTGACTAAGGTTAAAATATTTTTATAAAATTCCGAAGCACGGATTTTTTTAAACATACATTGCTTTTATTGGGTTACAAAGCATGAATAACCTCAGCCAGCGACCGGGTTAACTCCCTTCGTTCAAACTGCTTAATATCTACTGATTCGACAGAATCAGTATTGGCCTGATAACGCTTAAATAAATGAATAACAGCTGATTTTATCTGTTCAGCATCTTCATATTCGCACACTTCTCCTACCCTCATCTCCCGAATTAGACGGGCAGTATCTCCCTGTGTATTCCCGAGCATTAATACCGGCCTGCCGGAGGCCAGGTATTCAAATACTTTTCCGGGAATCATCCCGGAGGAGCCGGGAAAGCGACTAATCAATAACAGAAGTACTCTCGATCGCATCATCTGCTTAGGAATATCACTATGTTGAACATAAGAAATACGCTCGGTAAACTCTTCCAACCCATGCGCTTTCATCTCTTCAATCACCGAAAAATCTACTTTACCAATCAGCTTAATCTTTAATTTTGATTGTAAATCAGGATTTTCATGCAACAATTCCTGTAAAACCATCCACAGGTTATGCGGATTCCTTTCCTTATGAATCGTTCCGATATGCACGATACTAAATTCATCATCCACCTGGTTGGGGGTATTTTTAAAGTCCGAAGCATCGTAACCATTGGTAATAATTTTTACATTTTTACCTCCGAGTTGCTCCAGGTCTTTGGCCCATGACTGGCTTACAGTCAAAACGGTATCAGCAGACCGGATAACTAGTTGTTCTAATTTTCGGTGTTTCTTATCTGCTCTCTTGCCTATATTCAGCAAATGATAGTAATCTACCTTGGTCCACGGATCCCGAAAATCGGCAATCCATTGAATATTTAATTCCTTTTTTAATTGTAATGCTATTAAATGCATGCTATGAGGCGGACCTGTTGATATAATCGTGTCTATTTGATTTTCAGCAATATATTTCTTAAGGAATTTTGCCGATGGACGGACCCAGAATTTCCGGGCATCGGGAATAAACAGGTTTCCTCGTATCCAAACTGCAATGGATTCTAAAAAACCCGTTTTTTTATTTTCCTGAATAAACCCTGCATTCACCTTCTGTTTTTGACTTTTTCCCGTAAAAACTTTATAAAAAGAATAGGGTTCAAAAATTTTGCGTTTAATGACTTGTATGTCAGATGGGATATCCTCTAATAAAGAGTTGTCTTCAACGGGACTTTCAGGATTTGAGGGAGTATAAATAACGGACTCAACACCAAATTCGGGCAGATACTTCGCAAATTTAAGCCATCGCTGCACCCCCGCACCACCACTCGGGGGCCAGTAGTACGTTATGATTAAGACTCTAGTTTTAATTTCTTTATTCAAACCTTATTATATAAATCTATAACTTTC
>DATFIM010000157.1 GCA_035270125.1 Halanaerobiales bacterium
TAGATGATTGAGTTAAAGCAGTAGGAGTTAATCTTATAGGGTTACCATCAATTTTACCATCATTAACTACATCATTAAATACTCCAAAAGTTCCTGAACTGGAATCACGAGAAACAATAACTATTTCTTTATCAAAATCAACTCCATCTAAATCACTCCAATTAGATATTCTTCCAGTATAAATACTCTTGATTTGTTCTAATGAAAGATCTTCAACTGGATTAGCATTATTTACTACAACTGCAATTCCATCCATTGCTATTCTATGAGGTACAGGATAAATACCATTTTCCACTGCATTTTCCACCTCTTCAAACTTAATAAAGCGAGAGGCATCAGCAATATCTGTAGAACCATCAATTAAAGCAGCTATACCATTACCAGATCCGCCACCTCTAACAGAAATATTTACATTAGGATTATTATCCATATAAACTTCAGCAGCCTTCTGAGCAACTGGAAGTACAGTAGAAGAACCCTGGACAGTTATATCCTGTGCAGAAACCATCCCAAAAGACATTAAGACCATCATTAACATTGCAATGACAGAAAAGATCACTTTCTTATTAAACATTTAATTTCCCCCTTGTGTTTTTAATTAATATTTTTTATCTATCTCTTTCGACTTCAAATATAGAATACCATGGTTATGTTAAGGAAAAATTAATTAGATATTACAATGTAGTTACATTTATGTTAACAATATATTAACAAAATTATTTAACTTTTTTTAGATAAAACCAAAACTTAGATCCTTTACCACTTTCACTTTCTAAATTTATTTCACTATCATGACTTTTAATAATATGTTTAACAATAGATAAACCTATTCCGGTTCCTCCCATAGATCTTGAGCGAGCTTTATCAACTCTATAAAATCTTTCAAAAATCCTCTGTTGATCTTTTTGAGGAATACCTATTCCATTATCTATAACTTCAACTAATACTTTATTTTCTTTTTCTAAAACCTTGATTTCAATTTCACCATCTTCAGGAGTATATTTTATTGCATTATCAATCAAATTAATCATTACCTGTTCAATTTGTTCTTTAATCATATAAACCTGGAGTGAATCTTCTGCCATCTTAGTCTTTATAGATATATTTTTTTTACCTGCTTTTTCTTCGAGAATAGAAACTGTTTTATTAATCAAATTATTAATATTTCCAGGATTTAATTCTGGATTGCTATCTTCAAATTTTGATAAATTTAAAAGGTCCTGAATTAAAATACCCAATCGATCTGCTTCATCTTTAATTATCTTTAAAAATTTGTTCTTAGTATTTTTATTAATATTTTCATTTTCTAAAAGGGTGTCAACATATCCAATTATTGAAGTTAAAGGAGTTTTTAATTCATGAGATACATTAGCTACAAAATCTTTTCTTACCTGTTCCAGTCTTCTTAACTCTGTTATATCTGTAAATACTATTACTCCACCTTTTATATTATTTTCTTCATTTGTAATACTTGCAAAATGACATCTTAATATTTTTTCTTCTTCCCTTTGCAACAATATTTCCTGACTAATAATGTCATTCTCTTTTAATACTTTTTCTAATAATTCATTTATCTTATAATTTCTAACTACCTGAATAAAATCTTTGTCTCTTACATGTTTTTCATCAATAAAAAGCATTTCACGAGCTGCCGGATTTATAAGCATAATTTCTCCATTTTCATCTGTAGCTATTACTCCATCAACCATACTACTTAAAATAGCTTCAGCTTTATTTTTTTCTTCAGAAATTTCATTTATTTTTTTTTCTAGTTTTTTAGACATCAAGTTAAATTGTTGGGTCATTTTATCTATTTCTTTGCTATGTGATTTCAAATTAATACTTTCACCATAATTACCATCAGCTATTTTTGCCGCTATTTTTGACATTTTTTGAATAGGTTTTATTAAATCAGAGGTAAACCTACCAAGTAAAATTAAACTAAAAATTAATACTATTAGAAAAAATATGATATAGTTTTTCAAATTTTCTTTTACAACATTATTAATTTCTTCTAAAGATTTGGCCAGTCTCATAAATGCCACAATTTCTCCATTTTTAATAACGGGAAGGGCCATATATAACATATCTATCTTTAATGTATCACTTCTTCTGATAGCAGAACCACTTTCACTATCCTTTATTACTTCCTGGATTTCTGGCCGATTTAGATGGTTATCCATTTTCTCAGGGTTATAAGTTGAATCTGCTATTACTTTTCCATCCTTATTGATCATAGTAATTCTAGCATCAATTTCCTTCCCCCACTTTTTGCTCCATTTATCCAGCCTATTTCTCGTTTTTTTATTTAAATTATTAGCATCTATGTTAATAATTTCTTTGGAGATAATTAATTTAGCTTCATTTTTTAGAGAGACTTTTAATTGTTCAATATAAAATTCGGATTGTCTATCTGTGAAATAAAAATAAATTACACTCAATATTAAAATTTGAATAATCACAAAAATAATTATTAACTGTTTTTTTAAAGAAAAATTATTCCATTTCAACAAATTTATAACCCACCCCTCTCACAGTAGTTATATATCCATCACCTATTTTTTTTCGTAATCTTCTAATATGAACATCTACTGTTCGAGTATCTCCTGAATAAGTATACCCCCATATTTTTTCCAATAATACATCTCTAGTTAAAACACGGTTTTTATTAAATAATAAATATTTAAAAAGCTCAAATTCTTTAGGTGTTAACTTTAAAGGATCTCCATTTTTTCTTGCTTCATGTCTATCTTGATCTAATTCCAAATTTCCCACCTTAATAATTTCTTTTTGAGAATTTTTCTCCTTCTTCCTTTGTTCTTGCTCATCAACTCTTCTAAATATCGCTTTAATTCTAGCCAATAATTCTCGAGGACTAAATGGTTTTGTTATATAATCATCAGCACCTATTTCAAGACCAAGAATTTTATCAACTTCTTCACTTTTTGCTGTAAGCATTATGATAGGTATAAAACTATAATTTTCATTATTTCTTATTTTTTTGCATACTGTAAGTCCATCAACTTCTGGCAACATTAAATCTAAAACTATTAAATCAAATGAATTATCTATCAATTCCAGTCCTTCTTTTCCAGTAGCTGCTATTATAACCTTATAATCTTCAGCTTCTAAATTGAATTTTATTAATTCTCTAATATTTTTTTCATCATCTATCACTAATATTTTTTTAGACAAAATAAACACCACCTTTTATTTCCTTTAAAGAAATTATATCAAATATTTGAAAATCTACCAAATTAAAAACTCCCCCTGGTTAAAAGGGGGAGTTAATTTAAAAATATTTAATTTCTATGTTTCTTTTTCATCTCTTTTATTGTAAGTCCAATATCTGCAAATTGATCACTAATATGTTCTACATCTTCTAGTGCTTCTAGATAAACTATACCTGCATTGGGACTACAGGTACCTTCATTAAGTCGTTTCATATGTCCATCTCTATACTTAATTTGTAAGTTATCAAGTTCTTCTTCACCATCAAGAATTTCCTTTAATAAATCTAAATTCTCAGTTTCTACAATTTCAATTGATTTTAACATCAATCCTCTAATTCTATTCATTACACCACTCATTGTATCTTTAGCTTCTTCAGAAAAGCTAACATTGTTTTCTATTTTATGTTTGGTTAAATCAGCTATATCATAAGCATCATCTGCTATACTTTCAATAGCATCAATTATAGAAAAATAAGCATCCAATCTTTGAATATCTTCTTCACTTAAAGATGAATGAGATATCTTTGTTAAAAATTCCATTAATTCTTCTTCAATCTCATTTACTATTTCTTCTTTTTCAATAACTGAATTTGCTAATTCTTCATCTTTATTTATAAAGCCCTCTGTTGCTTCATCAACCATATCCTTAGTTATTTCATGCATTCTAATAACTTCATTATTTACCTGTTCCATAATAACTCCTGGTGTTTCAATCATTCTTTCATCCAGATAATATAATCCTCTTTTAATAGTTGAATCTTCTCCTGGAATTACTCTTGTAACTATATTAGCCATTAAACCTACAAATGGTATCCAAACTAATGTATTTAAGACATTAAATAAAGTATGAGTATTAGCAATTAATCTTTCCTGAGAAGGTATTTTTCCAAATAAACCAGTTACATTTACAACTATACTATGTATTACATCGGCAAAATTAGGAATAATATAAAAGAGTGCAACCACAAAACTCGTTCCAACAACATTGAACATAAAGTGTGCTGCTGCTGCTCTTTTTGCAGTTTTATTTGCCCCAATACTTGATAACATTGCCGTAATAGTTGTACCAATATTATCTCCAAGCAAAATTGGTACAGCAGCCCAATAATCAATTACACCTACAGAAAGTAAACTAATAAGAATACCAATACTGGCACTACTACTCTGTAACATGACTGTCATTGCTGTTCCAAGTAGTACTCCAAGTATAGGTGATTGACCAAATGTCTCCATAACATCAATAAAATAGGCTGAATCTCTTAAAGGTCTCATAGTGTCTTTCATAATCGTTAGACCTAAAAACAAAACTCCAAACCCTAGTATTATTTGACCTATTTGTTTAGTTCTATCTCTTTTGCTAAACAAATAAAAGCCAGCCCCAATTGCAATTGCGTGTAATGCATAATTACTTAATTTAAAAGCAATTAACTGGGCAGTAACTGTAGTACCAATATTAGCTCCCATTGTAACCCCAATAGACTGAACCAAACTCATAAGTCCTGCATTAACAAAACCAACAACCATAACAGTTGTAGCACTACTACTTTGAATAATAGCTGTAACTAATGCCCCAACACCTATTCCAGCAAAACGATTTGTTGTTAATAAACCAATTAAATGTTTTAATCTTTTACCAGCAACCTTTTGCAAACCATCACTCATTCTTTTCATTCCATAAATAAATAAACCTAAACCACCTAAAAGACTAAATATCATATCAGGTGACAAATTTTATCTCCCCTTCCCCTATCAAACACTTCTTAATAAGTATTAATATCTTAAGTTAATAATTCTAATCCTTTTTATATATTCTAGATAAAAAAAGCTTTTCCTTTTTGGAAAAGAGATTACATATTATTCGAAAAATTCTATAAAAATCAAAACTTAAAGTCAATGAAAAAAACTTCATTGACTTTTTAAATATTAAAATATAGTTTAATTCATACCAATTTCTACTTCATCTTTTTTAGTTTTTATTTCTACATTATCAGTAAGTAAATCTGCATAACTAAAAGATAATCTTCTTGTTTGATCATGGTCATCAATTTTTACAACAAAAACATTAGAATGAGTTTTTTCCAAAACACCTTCTTTTTTCATATCTTTACGCCTACCTCGATTAGCTTTAACAAGGACTTCCTGCCCAACAAATGACTTAACCTCTTTTTTTATTTCTTCAAGAACATTTTTAGGCATTAGATTCCACCTTTCTCCCCCTACAAAATTATCTATTGAATGTCTGAAAATTTCGGGTTTTATTTTGTATGTTTATCCGCAACTGAAGAAGCAGCATATGAATCAGGTTTTATCATAGCTTCATAACCACTACCTACAACCATTCCAACTACTTCTTTTATGATTGTATTTGTTGGCCCTTTATTTCCAACATCAACATGTATCTGTACATTTAAATCATTATCTAGTTTTTCCTCTTCTGCAATTCTGGCAGTTAATTTACTGGCTGTTTGTAAACTATGAGAAACTTCATAAAAAATTCTTTGTTTCATCCCTACTTTGAGTTCTGTTTTGTTTTTATGATAAAAATATCTACCACCATTTCCGACTCTGTATATTACAATAGCTGTTACAAAAATAGCTTCATTAATTCCAGGTTGAGAATCAGTACCAACAATTAAATTATACTCATAGCCTGGTTTTTCTCTGATAAAACTCATTATTGTTTTATACATTTTTTCAAAGCTAAGTGAACCTGCAGTAGGACTGGTAAATTTCATTTTTTTCACCAACTTTTAATGATTTTTTAAATTTTCCTTTAAGGAATTACTGAGTTCAACCATTTTTTCAATAGCTAATTTTTCGCCTCTTTTTCTTTTATCTACCCCAACTTCTTTAAGTGATTTAAGAACTATTTCTTTGGGTAAATTAATTTCAGCTGCTTTGGAAAGCCCATTTTTAATATTTTTTCTTCTTTGCTGGAATATAGCTTTAACTATTGAAAAGAAAAATTCTTCATCAAGAGGGTTATAGGGATTATTCTTATATTGTTCCAGTTTAATTATTGCAGATTCTACCTCAGGACTGGGTAAAAATACAGAAGAAGGAACTTGATGAACAATTTCAGCTTTACTATGATATTGAACTGCAACACTCAAAGAACCAAATGCCTTGGTCCCAGGTTCTGCAACCATTCTTTCAGCAACTTCTTTTTGTACCATAAAGATTAAAGAATCAAATTTATAATTAGATTCCAATAATCCCATTATAACTGGTGTTGTTATATAATAGGGTAAATTTGCTAATACTTTTACTTTTTGATCATATTCTTTTAGGGTATCATTCCAATTAAGATTTAGTACATCATCATTTATTAATTCTAATTTTTGCTTTTTAAAATCATTTTTAAATTGATTTTTTAAAATCTTTATAAATCTATTATCTTTTTCCACTGCAATTACTTTTCCATTATTTATTGATTTTAATAAGTATTCTGTTAAAGAACCAATACCCGGGCCTATTTCCAGTATTAATTCATCACCTTTAATTTCAGCAGTATTAATTATTATATCAATTATATTTGTATCTATTAAGAAATTTTGACCTAATCTTTTATTTAAACGAATATTATATTTTTTCAAAATTTTTTTAGTCATTTTTGGTGTAGCTATAGAATTTTCCATTTTTTCACCTTACTTCTATTGTTTTATTTATTTTAACATAAAAACAACTGAGCTGCAAAAAACTTAAAAACTGGAATCTTCCTATTTTGATATAGATTTATAGTTCAAAATATTATAGGAAAATTCCAGTTTCTAATTTATATAATTTATTATTCTAGTGTTTATTTAATTTCTTGATTCCCAGTCAGCTAAAAACTTTTCTATACCTTCATCCGTTTTTGGATGACCTATCATTTTTTTCAGAACATCATAAGGAATAGTTGCAATGTCAGAACCTGCTTTTGCAGATAATAAAACATGGCGTGGATGGCGAATACTTGCTGCAATAATTTCTGTTTCTAAATCATATGTGGAAAAGATATCAGAAATATCTCTAACAACCTGCATTCCATCCTGACCTATATCATCTAAACGACCTATAAATGGACTAACATAAGTAGCTCCAGCTTTTGCTGCAATCAAAGCCTGATTGGCAGAAAAAACAAGAGTTACATTAGTTTTAATTCCTTCTTTAGAAAGTGTAGAAACAGCTTTCATTCCTTCAGGAGTCATTGGAATTTTAACAACTATATTTTCTGCTATCTCAGCTAAATCTCTAGCTTCATCTATCATACCTTCTGCATCAGTACTAATTACTTCAGCACTTATTGGGCCAGGTACTATTTCAGTAATCTGTGAAATTACATCTTTAAAATCTACATCTCCTTCTTTAGCAATTAAACTTGGATTAGTAGTTACCCCAGACAAAATTCCCCATTTGTTAATTTCTTTTATTTCATCCAAATTAGCTGTATCAATAAAAAATTTCATTTAATTATCACCTCTCATTTTATTATAATTCATACTTCCTTTATATTATAATTAATTTTTAGAAAAAAGGCAAACTAACTAAGGCTTACCAGACCATTTTTCAAAGCAACAATAACTGCCTGAGTCCTATCATTAACAGAAAACTTTCTTAATATACTACTAACATGATTTTTCACGGTTTTTTCACTAATATATAATTCTTCTGCGATATCTCTATTACTCATCCCCTGGGCTAACAATTCTAATACCTCATTTTCTCGATTACTTAGTTCTTCTAATTTGCTTTTTTCAGTTTCTATTTGTTTATCAACTTTTTCTTCGATTTTAGTAGGAAAAACTTTATTCCCATTCATAACTTTTTTTATAGAGTTTCTCAATTCATCAGGCTCTATATCTTTTTGAATATATCCTTCTGCTCCTGCTTTAGTTACTTCATAGATATATTCTTCATCATCATGGATAGTCAAAATTAAAACTCTTATATTAGGAGCAATTTCTTTTATTTTCTTTATGGTATCTATTCCATTCATTCTGGGCATATTCAAATCAAGTAAAACTAAATCAGGAAATTCATTTCTAATTTTTTCAACAGTTTCTAGACCATCTTTAGCCTCTCCAATAACTTCTAATTCTTCATAAAAACCAAGTAATTTCACAATCCCTTCTCTTACTAATTTATGATCATCTGCTACAAGCACTTTTGTTTTTGTCACTTCTAATCCCCCTATTCTTTTTTCTGATCAAGAGGTACTATGATACTAATCCTTGTTCCTGTATTATTAGAATTAATATTCATTTTTGCATTAATTAGTTCACATCGTTCACGCATATTAATTAGACCATATTTCCCTTCACCAACTTCATCTATCTCAAAACCTGTTCCATTATCTACTATTAAAACATTTATTTTATTATTAGTAAATTCAATTTTTAAGTCACAATGAGTTGCTTCGGCATGTTTATGTACATTATTTAAAGCTTCCTGTATTATTCTAAAAATAGTTATTTCATGAGTTTTAGGAATGTTTTTAAAATTCCCCATTACCTTTAATTCAACTTCTAAATCAGTTTGTTCTTCAAATTTTTCAATATATCTCCTGATAGTAGGAATTAAACCTAAATCATCTAAAGACATAGGACGTAAATCATAAATAATTTTTCTTACATCTTTTACACTATATCTAACCATATCTTTTAGGGTTTTCAATTCTTCTTTAGCCTTGTCTTTATCTTTTTCCATCATTTTCTGAGCTAATTCTACTCTAAAAACAAGATTGGCAATTGATTGAGCAGGCCCATCATGTATTTCTCGGGCTACTCTTTTTCTCTCTTCTTCCTGAGCTTCTATTACCTTAAAAGCCAGATCCTGTTTTTGTTGTAAATCATCAAATTGCTCACTTAAATCAGATAATTCCCCATAAAGATATTTTTTGACAACACTTACTTTTGAAACCAAATTTTCAGCCTTATCAAAAGTTTTCTTGACATTTATAAGTCGTTCCTCTAAATCATTTCTTCTATTTTTTAGTTGTTCTTCTTTTTCCTGTAATACAGCAATTTCTACAGAAGTATCTTCAGCTCTTTCATAAACTTCTTTTACTTCAGCTTCAGAATATTGATCAAATTTTTTACTAACTTCCATTAATTTTAGGCGAGCTTTTCGATTTTCTTTTTCTAATTTATCTATTTCTGAGATAACTTCTTCAATATCCTCATTTACTTCTGAAATTTTTTCTTTTATTTTATCCATTTCTTTTCTTGAAGACTCAGAAATTGAAAAAATCTCTTTTTTACTTGAATCTAAGGTATTTATTGTTTTCTCTAATATTTCATCTAAATTTTGTTTCAATTATAACTCACCCCAATTCTATGCTATAACTAATATTCTATAACTTTATAAATTCTATATATATTACTTCAATCCTTTATATTTAATAAAAATTAGTAAAATTTAGCTAATCAAATTATTTTAAAAGTTCTTTATTTACAATATTAGGGACATTTTCTCTTTTATATCCTGCTATTGCACCTTTAGCAGCTAATTCGGCCATTTTATTTCGAGCCCGATAGGTTGCACTTCCAATATGAGGAGTTAAAACAACATTTTCAAATTTTAATAAACCTTCTTCAACTTCAGGTTCATTTTCGTATACATCAAGTCCTGCTCCTCCGATCTCTTTGTTTTTTAAAGCTTTAACAAGTTCTTTTTCATTTATAATTGGCCCTCGTCCTGTATTAATTAAAATACTATCATCTTTCATTAAAGAAAATTCTTTAGTGCTAAATAAATGATAGGTTGATTCATTTAAAGGAGTATTAATAGAAATATAATCAGCTTCTTTAAGAATTTTTTCAAATTCTCGATATTCAACATTAAGACTTTCTTCTTTTTTCTCATCTAAACGATTCCTTTTATTATACAAAACTTTCATATTAAATCCTTGAGCTCTTTTAGCAACTGCTTTTCCAATTCTTCCCAAACCAATTATTCCTAAAGTTTTGTGATTAACTTCATTTCCCAATAATAACTTTGGGGCCCAACCTTCAAACTTTCCATTCCTTAATATTTTATCAGTTTCAACAATTCTTCTTGCGACTGCCAATAATAATCCCCAGGTTAGATCAGCAGTTGTCTCAGTTAATACATCAGGAGTATTTGTTACAATAATATTTCTTTTTGTAGCTGCTTTAACATCTATATTATTATATCCAACAGCATAATTAGCAATTACTTTTAAATTTTCAAGTTCATCCATCACTTTACTATCTATTTCATCACTTAAAAGTGGCAAAATAGCATCTGCTTTTTTAGCTTCAGAAATCAATTCATTTTTAGATAAACTCTTACCACTATTATTGCTTTTTATTTTAAATTCTTTTTTTAAAATTTCCAGGCCTTTTTCCGGTATTTCACTTGTTATATAAATAAGAGGTTTTGACATTCTATCCCCACCTATTATTAAAGAACATTTATTTTTTCTTTCATCTTAGTTCTTTCTGTATCATAATCCAAAACTTCTTCATTTCCTTGAAGAACTCTAAGAGCTCCTTTAGCAAGATGATTCATTTCCTCTGCTCCAGGATAAATTTTCAAATCAGCAATATAACTAATTTTATTCTTTAATTTATCGATAATATATTCTGAATTAGCTAAACCACCAGTTATAAATATTAAATCCACATCACCGTTTAAAACAGCAGACATACTACCTATTTCTTTAGCTATTTGATAAATCATTCCATCATAAACAAGTTTGGCTTTTTGATCTCCATTTTTTATTCTTTTTTCTATTTCTCTTCCATTATTAGTATCTAAATAAGCCGCAAGACCACCTTTTCCAAGCATTCTTTTTTTAAATTCATTTTCATCCGGATTATTTTCAAAAATATATTCTACTAAATCTAAAGAAGGTAAAGTACCAACTCTTTCAGGAGAATACGGGCCACCTTGATTGGCATTATTAACATCTACTATCCTACCATTTTTTAAAGCTGCTATTGATATTCCTCCTCCAAGATGAACACCAATTTGATTTATTTCTTCCATTTCCTCTCCAATACTATCTGCTGAAAGACGAGCAATTGCTTTCAAATTAAGAGCATGGGATTGACATTTTCTTGGTATCTCCGGAAGTCCTGATAATCTTGCTACATCTTCAAATTCATCTACTCCAACCGGGTCTAAAGTATAAGCCTTTAAATTGTATTTTTCAGCAAAGTCATAGGCGATAATGGCTGCAAGATTAGAAGCATGGGAACCATTTTTAGCATTTTCAAGATCTTTAATCATTTTTTTATCTATTTTATATGTTCCTCCTGGAATGGGATCAAGCATTCCACCTCTTGCTACTATAGCAGTAAAGTCATCGAGAGCAAAATTGTTTTGTTTTAATTGATCCTTAACAATTTTTTCCCTCCATTCAAGTTGGTCAATTATTTTAGAGAATTTTTCTATTTCTTTACTTGGGTGACTGATATTTTCATTCCAGAGTTCTTTTTCATTTTCAAATACAGCTAGCTTAGTTGAGGTAGATCCAGGATTAATAACAAGTATTTTTTTGCCCATATTACTCACTCCTTTTTATTAATAATTAAATATTATATACTTTTTTAGCATTTTGAGTTGTTTTTTTAGCAATTTCTTCTTTACTTAAACCTTTAATTTCAGAAATTTTTTCAGCCACATATTTTACATATAATGGCTCATTTCTCTTACCCCGATATGGATCAGGAGTCAGGTATGGTGCATCAGTTTCTACAAGAATTTTATTTATAGGAACTTCTTTCACTACTTCTCTTAAATTATTCAAATTTTTAAAAGTAATTAATCCTCCAAAGGCTATATAAAAACCTAAATCTAATATTTCTCTTGCCATTTTTTTATCACTGGCAAAACAATGCATTATTCCACCTATTTTATCAGCATTTTCTTCTTTTAAGATTTCTAATGTTTCTTCATCTGCATCTCTAGTATGAATAACTACTGGTAAATCAAGACTTTTAGCCAATCTAAGCTGGGCTCTAAAAGCCTGCTTTTGCTTTTCACGGGGAGAATTATCATAATGAAAATCCAGACCAATTTCTCCAATAGCTACTACCTTTTTATTTTCACTTAATGACTTTAATTTTTTAGAAATATTTAAATTAAAACTATCAGCATTATGGGGATGAATACCCACTACACTATATATTTCATTATAACGGCGACTTAATTCAACTGAATTACGACTTGAAGTCATACTGGAACCTATATTCACAATAATTTTTACTCCACCATCAATAGCTCTTTTAATTACTTCTTTTCTATCTTTATCAAACCTTGGAAAATCAAGATGAGCATGTGTATCGACTAATTCCATTTCAAAAATTCCTCCTTATAAACTACAAATATAACTATTAACCATATAAATTATACAATATATATTATTTTTTTTAAAGGAAGTATTTAAAATATTTATATATTTTCCTGATTTTAAAAAAGGGTTTTAGCATTTTATATATAAAATATTAAATATCAGGAATAATTATTATTTTAGTCATTTAATTAATGTTTATAAAAATATTATATATTGTACTCAAAAAGGGGGATATTTAATGAAAGGAACAGTTGTCTCTACCTGGATTAAAACTATGGAAAAATTACATAGCAAAGAAATTGTAAACAAGGCAAAAAAAGAATCAAATTGGGATGAAGATGTAGTTATTACACCTTTAATGAATATAGAAGATCAAAAAGCATTTGGTCTAATAGAAAAAGTAGCAGAAAAAGCCAATCAGGAAACTGAGAAATTATGGTTTCAAATAGGAAAACAAAATATTTATTCCTTTGCTGACTGGTTTCCTTCTTATTTTAAAGGTCGACAACTCAAAAATTTCTTGATGTTAATGGACACTGTTCACAAACAGTTAACAAATATGATATCAGGAGCAAATCCACCTCGAATTATTCCAGAAGAACTTAGTACAGATACTATTCAATTAACTTATAAATCCAAAAGGGGCATGTACGATTATTTTCTTGGATTACTTAATGGAAGTGCTGAATTTTTTGAGGAAGATATGGAAATTACTGAGGTGGAAAGAGGAAAAGAAGGTGAACAATATTATTTAGTAGTAAAAATTAAGTTTGCTAAGGATTTTAAAGATGTAAAAAATTATACTTTAAATAAAATTTTATCATTCGGTTTTTTAAAGAAAATTAAATATAAAGTGGCTTTTAGTCTTGTTATTTTAAATTTATTAGTAATGTATTTATTTAAAATAAATAACCCTCTAATTTTAACAGTTCTTAATGGTGGAGCAGGGCTTCTTTTAACTCATTTCCTAACAAAACCATTTAAAACTTTAGAAAATGAGTTAAATAAAATGAAAAATCTTAATTTAGATAATGCAACAAGCCTTCATACAAAAGATGAATTTGAATCAACTTTTGAGAATTTAAAAGAAGTAAAAGTAAAAATTAGAGAAGATATATTATTTCTTAAAGGTGGAACTGATGATATGTACAATTTCACTGAAGAAATAGTGGAAATTTCTGATGAAATGGGAAAAGTATCAGAAAATATATCTACTGTAGTAGATGAAGTTGCTCAAGGTGCACAGGAACAGGCTGAAGAAACAGAGAATTCAGCTTATATAGTCGATAATAATATAAATACAATTGAAGATTTAGCTGAATCAGGTGAAAAAAGCAAAGATGAATTACAAACAGCTGTTGGAAGTATTAAAAAATCTGCTAATGAAGTCGAACAGGTAAATAAAAGAATTGAAAATGTAAAAGAAGCTTTTGCAGATGTAAATGAACGAGGCAAAGAATTAGCCCAGGAAATTTCGGAAATAATGGAGATAGTGGATACTGTTTCCGAAATAGCAAATCAAACAAATCTACTCTCTTTAAATGCTTCTATTGAAGCTGCAAGATCTTCTGATAATAGCCGTGGTTTTACAGTTGTTGCTGATGAAATAAGAGAATTGGCTGAAGACTCCCAAAAAGCAGGAGAAAAAATAAATGATAATTTAAAAGATTTCACTGCCCAGGTACAGGAATTAGTAAATAGTATTAGTGATCAATTTGAAAATTTGGAAAAAAGTAATAAAATATTAAAACAGGTTACAAAATCGAATAAAAAAGCAACTAATGATATTGAAGATGTTTCAGAACAGGTAGTATCAATTGTAGAAGATCTTAATGAAGAATCTCAAAAAATTGCAGAAGTTATTGAAAATCTTAATTCATTGGCTGCAATTGCAGAGGAAAATTCAGCTTCTTCTGAAGAAATGAGTGCAAGTGTCAGTGATTATTCTGAAAAAATTCAGGATATGACCGGATATATTAAACAAATGGATGAATTGGTTAAAAGCTTTAGTGAAAATCTATTGAAATATAATACTTAAAACATATCAAATCTTTAATATTTCTAAAGAAGAAGGCAGTTGCCTTCTTCTTTTTTATGAATAACTTTTGTGTTATAATTAAGTTTAGTTAATATCAGCCAGGAGGAAAAAATATGGATGAAATTTATCTAGATAATAGTGCTACTACTAAACCCACAAAAAATGTAATAAAAGCAATTAATAAAACTTTAAAATACAATTATGGTAACCCCTCTTCTCTCCACAATAAAGGATTAGAAGTAGAAAAAGTTTTAAAAAAAACAAGAAAAACAATTTCTAAAAAACTAAATGTTAATTCTAAAGAAATCTTATTTACTTCAGGAGGTACTGAAGCAAACAATTTAGCTATTAAAGGAATAGTGGAAAATTATAAAAACCGAGGAAAACACCTAATTACAACCAAAATAGAACATCCTGCTGTCTTAAATGTTTTTAAATATTTAGAAAGAAATGGATTTAAAGTTAGCTATCTTGATGTTAATGAAAATGGAATAATTTCATTAAGTCAATTAAAAAATTATATTAAAGATAATACAATTTTAGTAAGTATAATGCATGTTAATAATGAAATTGGAAGTATACAACCAATTGCTAAAGCAGCCAGAATAGTAAAAGAAAAAAACAATTTATGCTTTTTCCATACTGATGCAATACAATCTTTTGGAAAATTATATATTAATCCTAAAAAATGGAATATTGATCTTTTGACAATAAGTGGCCATAAAATACATGCCCCTAAAGGAATAGGAGCTTTATATGTTAGGGATAAAATTGAATTAGCACCACTTATTTTAGGAGGAGGTCAGGAAAAAAACATTCGCTCTGGAACAGAAAACACTCCTGGAATTGCTGGTTTAAATGCAGCTATTCAAAATTTACCAGAACTAAATCAAAAAAATAAATACAATACTACCATATCTGAATTAAAAAATTATTTTTTACAAAAATTAAAAGAAAACAAGGAAAATCTACCAACATTTAAAATAAATAGTCCTTTAGATCATAGAGGAGCACCTCATATTGTAAATCTTTCATTCCCTGGTTTTAGAGGAGAAGTTATTGTTCATAGTTTAGAAAAAGAAGGGATTTATATCTCTACAGGTTCAGCCTGTCACTCTAGAAAAAAAGATAAAAATAATACTTTAAAAGAAATTAACCTTTCCGATGAAATGTTAAAAGGTACTATCAGAATTAGTTTAGCTACTTATAATAATAAGAGTGAAATAGATTATACAATTAATAAACTAATTAAACAATTAGACTTTCTTTCAATTTGATTTTTTTTAGAAAAAGGAGATGATATTAAATGTATGATGTTTTATTAATCCGATTTGGCGAGATTGCTCTTAAAGGAAAAAACAGATCAAATTTTTTACACCAATTATATACAAATATCAAGAGAGCAATTAAACCCTTAGGAAAACATAAAGTTAAAAAAACCCATGGCAGGATTTATGTTTACCCAAAAGGTAACTCTGAAAAACTCTTAAAAAGATTAAAAATGATTCCAGGTATTGTTTCTATTAGTCCTGGAGTTACAACTGAGTTAGATTATAAAAAATTAAAAAATAAATCTCTCTCATTTTTTCAAAGAGAAGTAAAAAATTATCCAACCACTTTCAAAGTGGAAACCAGAAGAGTAAATAAAGATTTTCCCAAAAATAGTATGGAGATAAGCAGAGAATTAGGAGCTCATCTGCTTGAAAATATTAATGATAATGATGAAGATAAACTAAGTGTAGATGTTCATGAACCTGAAAACAGATTAAAAATAGAAGTACGTTATGACAAAATCTATATTTATACTAGAGTTATAGATGGCCCTGGAGGTCTTCCTGTTAGTTCAAGTGGCAAAGGCATGCTGCTTTTATCTGGAGGAATTGATAGCCCGGTAGCAGGCTGGGAAGCCATGAGTAGAGGAATCTCTCTGGAAGCAATCTATTTTCATAGTTTTCCTTTTACTGGTGATAGGGCTAAAGAAAAAGTAATTGACCTTACTAAAGTTTTAAGTCAATATGGCCCAGCTATTAACTTACATATTGGCTATTTTACAAATATACAAAAGGCTATTCAAGAAAAATGTCCTGATAAATATAATATTACCATAATGAGAAGAATGATGTATAAAATGGCAGCAAAATTGGCAAAAAGAAGAGATATCAAAGCCTTAATAACTGGTGAAAGTGTAGGGCAGGTAGCAAGTCAAACTTTAGAAAGTATGTATGTTATTAATGAAGTAACTTCTATTCCTATTTTGAGACCACTTATTTCAACTGATAAAACAAAAATAGTAGAAACTGCCAAAAATATTGGCAGTTATGATATATCAATCCGGCCTTATGAGGATTGCTGTACAGTTTTTGTTCCTGATAACCCTGTAACCAAACCTAAACTAGATGAAACTTTAAAAGCAGAAAAAAATCTTGAAGTTGATAAATTGATTTCAGAAGCTCTTGAAAAAAGTGAAATGCTTAGAATAAATGAATCTAATTATTAAAATTTTCTATTTTTATTTTTTCAATTAATTCACTAATATTTTCATCTTTCATTTTGGGAATCATAATCTCCATTAATTGATAAATATATAAAAATTGATCTAATACATCTTCCTGCTGTTCCTGACCAAGATTACCAACTTCAGACATAACTTTTTCAATATTTTGTCCTGTTTTATTTAAAGAATTTATTAAAGTTTTAACTGGTTTAGAAGAAGATTTTCCATTGTTTTCATTTAGTTTTTCTGATATCTTTTTTCGTTCCCTTTTTAATAAAATAGCCGCTACTGCTTCGTCCATAGACATATGAAGATAATTATGAAATAATTTTATGATTTCTTTTGTTTCACTTCTGCTTAAATTAAATTTCAATACATTATTTAATAAAGATTTAGTCTTGGACGGGTCTCCAGTTTTATTAGCAAGCCCTCTAGCTAGAGAAATATGAGATAAACTTAAAGGAGAATCTTCTTTTATTACCTCTTTTTGATATCTTTCTTGAACTTCCAAAATAGTAAGCCATTCAGTTAGTGTGGTACGGGGCACTCCTAATTTTTTACTGGCAGCCTTTTTGGTTAAATTATTATCATCAATAAATCTTTGAATAGATTTTGCTCTTTCAATTGCATTTAAATCCTGACGTTGTAAGTTTTCTACAAGTTGTATCTGACGTAAGGTATCTTCTTTAATATCTTCAGAAAAAATCAAGGCAGCAATTTTATCTTTTTTACCATTTTCTTTAATAGCACGGTAACGACGTTCACCAGAAATTAATGAAAATTTTTCTCCATTTTTTTTGACAATAATAGGCTGGAGCTGTCCCACCTCTTTTATTGAATTAGCAAGCTGTTTTAGTCTTTCTTCATCAAATTCTTCACGGGGCTGTCCTTCATCTATTTCAATATCATTTAAAGGAATATTTTCAAATTCCATTTATTTACCTCCTCAATTTTCTTGAATTAAACAAAGATATAATGATAGAATAAATATAATAAAAGAAAAACCAGAATATATTAATATAAAGGAGTGCAAAGATGACTGTAAGACATATTATAACAAAAAAACTCGAAAAAATTAATAGTCTAAATTTAAAAGAAAATGTCAGAATGAAAGATTATACTTCATTTAAAGTTGGGGGTAAAGCTGATCTTCTTATTACTCCCCAAAACAAAAAATCTTTAGCTAAGGCTTTAAAATTTATAAGTCATACAAATATACCTTTTTTTGTCTTAGGTAGTGGTAGTAATATAATTGTAAGTGATAAAGGTTATCGTGGAATTGTTGTTCACCTTGAAGATCTAAATAAAGTTGAAATAAAAAATAATCAGATAATAGCCCAAACAGGAATTAGTCTTAGCAATTTAGCTAATAAAGCAAAAGAAGCTAAATTAACTGGATTAGAATTTGCCAGTGGAATTCCTGGATCACTTGGTGGAGCTTTATTTATGAATGCTGGTGCTTATGGTGGTGAAATGAAAGATGTAGTAGAAAGTGTATTAGCTGTAAATTATAAAGGTGATTTTCAAAAAATAGATGCTGAAACATTAAATCTTTCTTACAGGGATAGTCTTCTTCAAAAAGAAAATTTAATTGCTGTTGAAGCTACTATCACTTTGGAACATGGAGAAAAAGAAAAAATATCATCTAAAATGAAAGAATTAAATAAAAAAAGAAAGTTAAAACAACCTCTTGATTGGCCAAGTGCTGGTAGTATATTTAAACGTCCTAAAAATGATTATGCAGGACGTCTAATAGAAAAAGCCGGTATGAAAGGTTATAATATTGGTGATGCTCAGGTTTCCAAAAAACATGCTGGATTTATTATTAACAAAGGTCAGGCAACAGCCAAAGAAATCAAAGAATTGATAGAAACGGTTAGAAATAAAGTTTATGAAAAAAGTGGAATTCATCTTGAAATAGAACCAAAATTCATCGGAGAAATTCCTGAAACATTAAAAAAGGGAGATTAATTCTCCCTTTTTTTATTTTCAATTAACTCAATTTTCTCTTTCCTATTAAGTTGTTTAATTTCATATTCTCTTTTCATAGCTAAACTTTTACTCTCTTTTTTTTCATAATAAACTAATTCAACCGGAGTTCTTCCTCTAGTATATTTAGCACCTTGACCATTATTATGTTCTTTAATCCTTCTTTTAAGCTCAGTAGTATATCCTGTATAAAGAGTATTATCACTACATTTTACTATATATACAAAATTCATTTTAAAACTAAGCTAATTCAGCATCATATTTTACAAGGTCAAGTAAATGCTGTTTTTC
>DATFIM010000158.1 GCA_035270125.1 Halanaerobiales bacterium
TACTTAAATGTATTTCAACCTGTTCAAAGAGAAATAGGTAGATTGTGGCAATTAAATAAAGTTAGTGTAGCTAAAGAGCATTACAGTACTTCTGTAACTCAACTTATAATGTCTCAACTTTATAGTTATATATTATCACCTGAAAAAAATAGTTTTAAAGCTATTACGACCTGTGTGGGGGATGAGCTACATGAATTAGGGATCAGGATGATAGCTGATCTCCTGGAGATGGATGGCTGGGATACTGTTCATCTAGGTGCTAATATGCCAGCTCAAAGTATAGTTGATGAAATAATTGAAGAAAAAGGTGATCTGCTTGCTATTTCGGTGACAATAACTTCTAACTTGAGTAAAGCAACTGAATTAATTGAAGAAGTACGTAAAAATCAAAAGACTAAAGATATAAAGATTATGGTAGGTGGCTATCCTTTTAATATTAATGAAGATCTCTGGAAGGAAATCGGTGCTGATGGTTATGCTCCAGATCTTAATAAAGCAGTTAAAGTAGCCAATAAACTTGTTTGATAAGGAGGGACAATTAATTGAATTATGATATAGATAGAAGAAAAATTGATGGTTTTGTAATTATTTGTAATTTAGAAGGAGAAATAAAAAAAGTTATATATAATAGTCTTGATTTAGAGTATTTAAAAGAAGGAAAATTATTACCTTCAGTTGTGGAAAAAAATAATTTTAATAAGGCTATTGAGTTTATTAAAAAATTAAAAGAAAAAGGTGCTTTATTTTCCTGGGAAATAAATTTTGAAATTGAAAATGAAATTAAACCACTTAATTTCTCTGGAATCAATGATAATGGTGAACTTTTAATTATGGCCGGTAATAGCTTTTCCAGTATTTTAGATCATTATGAAAAAATTACTGAAATAAATAATGAACATATTAATAGATTTAGAAAATTATTAAAAAATAAATTCAACGATTTTCCTTTAAGTAAAAAGAATAAAGAAAATGAAGAAACATATCAAGAATTAACAAAACTTAATAATGAGCTTTCCAATTTGCAAAGAAAATTAATGAAGAAAAATAAAAAATTGGAAAATGAAAGACATAAATTTAGAGTAACCTTAGAAAGTATTGCTGAGGGAGTTATAACTCTTAATAAAAGGGGAGAGATTGATTATTTAAATCCTATAGCTGAAAAAATTCTTGCTCAAAAAGAAAAAAATGTTATTAACGAGAATTTTTTTGAAATAGTGAATTTATTAGATCCTATTACTTCTAATTCTTTAGAAAAAAATCTAAAAGATGAAATTAAAGCTGGCGAATTTACTGAAGAAGGTGAAGTGATTTTAAAAAGAAATGAAAACAAAAACATTCCAGTTGCTTTCAAATCTTCTCCTTTAAAAGATGATAAAGGTAATGTTTTTGGGAGTGTAATAGTACTCCGAGATATAAGGCAACAAAAAGAAAAAGAAGAAGAGTTAAAAAAACAGGCTAGTAAAGATAAATTAACTCAAATATTCAATAGAAGAATGGGGCTTATATATTTAAATAAAGAAATTGAATATGCTCAAAATAATGAAAGCAATTTAAGTGTTTGTTTTCTTGATGTAAATAATTTAAAAGAAATAAATGACAATTTAGGCCACTCAGCAGGAGATGCGCTTTTAAAAAAAGTAGCAGAAATTATGAAAGATAATATAAGAGAAAATGATGCTGTGGCCCGTTTTGGTGGAGATGAATTTCTGCTGATTTTACCTGGTATTAATGAAAAAACAGCAGAAAAAATATGGCAAAGAATAAAATCTGAACTTAACAAAATAAATCAGAGTGAAGAATATGAGTTTGAAATAAGTGTTAGTCATGGTATAGTAGATTGTGGTTATAAATGTAATTTATCTGCTAATGATTTAATTAATAAAGCAGATAAAAAAATGTATAAAGAGAAAAAGAAATTAAAGGATGGTGAAATTAGAGATGGCTCATGATTGTGAAAATTGTCCTGTCCAGCATAATGAAGAAAAAAAGAATAATGAAAATAAATATATTGTAAAATACAGAGTAAATATTGAAAAAATAGGAGATTATAGTATAGATGAGGTAGAAGAAAAACTTAATAATACACCTGGTATAAAAGATGCGATAATTAATGAAGATGAATTAATAATTGATTATGATGATATTTTGGTTTCTCCTAAAAAAATAAAAAAGCTTCTTGCTTAAAATTTTACAACAGGGGGTTTAGATATGAAGTTAATAAAAAATGTTTCGCTTATATTACCTCATAAAATTATAGAAGATGGGGCATTGCTTTTTTCAAATAAAATAGAAAAGATATATTCTGTACCTCCAATTGAACTCAAAAATGTTGATATTATAGATGGTAAAGGTGGGTATTTAAGTCCTGGTTTTATTGACATTCATATCCATGGTTCAGGTGGTAGTGATACAATGGAAGCTAATAGAGAAGCCCTGGAAAATATCAGTAGAACTATCATTAAAAATGGTGTAACATCTTTTTTGCCTACAACTATGACTATGAATGAATCAGATATAAAAAAGGCTTTATCTAATGTAAAAAAAATGAAAGAAGAAGGTTTAAAAGGAGCTCAACCTTTAGGAGTTCATATGGAAGGACCTTTTATAAATAAAGAATATAAAGGAGCACAGAATGATAAAAATATTAGTGTTCCTTATTTTGATTTAATTGAAGAATACTTTGATATTATAAAAATAATTACTATGGCTCCTGAAATAGAGGGAGCTAAAGAATTCATGGAAAAAGCAGATAAAAAAGGGATAACTATTTCTGTTGCTCATTCTGCGGCAAATTATGAGCAAATAAAAGAGGCGGGAAGCTGGGGATTAAGTCATGTTGCTCATTTGTTTAATGCAATGACAGGTTTACACCATAGAAAACCAGGAATAGTTGGTGCAGCTTTAAATGGAGAAATGACAGTAGAATTAATTGCTGATTATGTTCATATAAATCCTGCAGTTTTAGAATTAGTAACAAAAACTAAAGACCTTGAAAAAATTATATTAGTAACAGATTCAATGGAAGCTGGTGGTCTTGAAGATGGTGAATATAGTCTTGGTGGACAAAAAGTTTTTGTTAAGAATGGTGAAGCCAGACTTGAAGATGGCACAATAGCCGGAAGTGTACTAACCCTGGATAAAGCAGTCAAAAATATGCTAAATGCTACTAAGTTAGATTTAAATGAGATTATTAATATGGTAACTTTAAATCCTGCGAAATTAATAGGACTTGATCACAAAATTGGCCACTTAAAAGAAGGACTCAAAGCTGATTTAGTTTTACTCAATAAAAATTTAGAAGTCAAAAAAATATTTAAAGATGGTAAAGAAAATCGAGGTGATTTTTATCTCTGATTTTTATAAAAAAAGTGTAGATTTAATTGATGAAGGTTTAATAGTAATTGACAATAAGGGAAAAATAAAAATATATAATAGAGAAGCAGCAGCGATTTTTGGAATAGATCCCAGAATTGGTCCAGGCCATGAAGCAGGAAAAATTAAAAAAGGCGATATTGTCTTAATTGCTGATAATGCCCTGGGAAGAGATGATGGTAATCTTCAACCTAAAGATTTAACTGAGTTGGGAGCAGAATGTACTGATTTTAAAAGAGATGATGCTTTTATATTAATTGGAAAAAAAGATGCTAAAAATGGAGAAGCAGTTTATAAGAAAACCGAATATGAAAATGGCAACTTAAGTATGACAAAAGAAATTTTAAAAAGAAAAATAAAAGTAGAGATTAATTTTGAAAAAAAACTTCTGCAGATAAAAGTGGATAATAAAAAATATCCTTTTTATTTTTCTCTGGCGGCAGGAAATCTTGTAATACTGGATAGAGAAACTGCTAAAGTAAAGTTTTATCAAACTCGAGGGTATACAGCTCGAAAAGAGGATATAAAAAGCATTTTAAAAGGGAAGAAATATATAAGAAAAGGGCCTCAGGGAGAGGTTCCCAAAATTTATGATAAGCATATATCCAGTTATCATCCTGATTCACATATTATCAAAAGATTATTAAAAATTGCTAAAGGTGATGAAAAAGGAATAAAAAATCAGGAAGCGATAATTAATGGTGTTCCTACAAGGTGTACCATGTCTTCAATAAAAGAAAATGATAAAGTAATTGGTGCTATGTTAAAAGTTGAGGATATAAGAGAGTTAAAAACAATTATTGCTGAAAGAGATAAAGCACTTAATTCTAAGAACTATCTTGAAAAACAGTTAAATAAAAGAGAACAAAGAGATGAAGCTTTCAAAGAAATTTTGGGGGCCAGTGAGAAATTTGAAAAAGCAAAAAAAATGGCATATAAAGCAAGTGAAAGTATATCTAATGTATTACTTTTGGGAGAAAGTGGTACAGGAAAAAATCTTTTTGCAAAAGCTATCCATAATGCCAGTCAGCGTAAAAAAGAGAATTTTGTTTATATAAATTGTGCCTCCATTCCTGAAAATTTATTTGAGAGTGAGCTTTTTGGGTATGAAAAAGGTTCTTTTACAGGAGCTTTGGATTCAGGTAAAGAAGGTAAATTGGAAAAAGCAGATAAAGGAACACTTTTTTTAGATGAAATTGCTGAATTGCCCCTTTCTCTTCAGGCGAAATTTCTCCATTTTTTACAGAGTAGAAAATATACTCGAGTCGGAGGTTTAGAAGAAAAAGAGGTGGATGTGAGATTTGTTTTTGCTACTAATAAGGATTTAGAAAAACAGGTCAGGAACGGTGAGTTTAGAGAAGATTTATATTTCAGAATAAATGTTCTTCCCATTTATTTACCTCCATTAAGAGAGAGAAGAGAAGATATACCTTTATTGGTAAATAAGTTATTAGGTAGAATTAATAAAAAATTATCAACAAATATCAAAAATATTAGCTCTGAAGCTATGAAATATTTAATGTCTTATGAATGGAAAGGAAATATTCGGGAATTAGAAAATGTTTTGGAGAGGGCAATTAATATTTGTGATAATGAAAAAATTAGAGTTAATGATCTACCAGCTAAAGTAATAAAACAATTTTCCCAGGATCAAAGAGTAAAAGTTCAGGGGATTGGATCTTTAGAAGAAACAGTAGAAGAGGCTGAAAAAGAATTGATTCAAAAGGTTTTAGAATATACTGATGGTTCTCGAAAAAAAGCAATAGAAATATTAGGAATTGGTAAAACAAGTTTTTATGAGAGATTAAAGAAATATGACCTTTAAAACGTTCGGTTATCCGGAAGAAAACTCCGTAAAACCGAACGTTTTTTGATTTTTATTGTATTACAAAAACAAAAAGTACGCATAATACGTCGTTATTTAGCTATTTTAGTCTGAAAATAGATTTGGTATAAAAAATGCATATTTAAATAAAATAAGAAGTAAGTTAATTAAAAATTGATTATAAATTTTGAAAATTTAAATAATGAGGTGCAAAGTAAATGTATGATTATATAATAAAAGATGGAAAAATAATAGACGGAAGCGGAACTCCCTGGTTTAAAAGTGATATAGCTATCTCAGATGGAAAAATAAAAAAAATAGCTAAATTAGATAAAGATAATACTGAAAAAATTATTGATGCAGAAGGTTTAGTAGTAAGTCCTGGATTTATAGATATCCATACTCACTCAGATTTAACAGTACTTGTTAATGGTAAATCAGAAAGCAAAATAAGACAGGGAGTAACTACAGAGGTTATTGGTAACTGTGGTTCTTCACCTGCTCCTGCTTATGGGGAAGGATATAAACATCTAAAAGAGGAATTAAAAGATTATGGACTTAGTTATAACTGGAAAAGTTATAAAAAATTCCTGGAAGTAATGAATAAAAAAGATAAGAGTGTTAATATAGTTCCTTTAGTTGGTCATGGAGCATTAAGAAGATCTGTTTTAGGCTATGAAAATAGAAAACCAACATCAGAGGAATTAAATAAAATGAAAAATTTATTAAAAAAAGCAATGGAAGCAGGAGCAATAGGTTTTTCAAGTGGATTGATTTATCCACCATCTTCTTATGCGGAAACAGAAGAATTAATTGAACTTGCAAAAACTGCTGCTAAATTTGGTGGGATTTATACCACACATATGCGTTTTGAAGGTGAAAAACTTGTTGAAGGTGTAAAAGAAGCAATAAAAATCGGAGAAGAAAGTGGAATTTCAGTCCAAATTTCTCATCATAAAGTAACTGTAAAAAATAGCTGGGGGCTTGTTAGTGGTACTTTAGAGATGATGAGAGAAGCAAGAAAAAGAGGGGTAGATGTTAGTTGTGATGTATATCCTTATCCAGCAACATCAACCGGGCTTGATTCTATTTTACCTGATTGGGCTCATGAAGGTGGTTTGGAAGATCTTTTAGAA
>DATFIM010000159.1 GCA_035270125.1 Halanaerobiales bacterium
TTTCATGATAGTACTTTAAAAGAAATGTGTAAATATTATCCTATGACCGAAAATACAATGTTAAATATAAGTGGAGTGGGAGAAGTTAAGTACAAGAAATATGGAGAGTTATTTATGGAAAAAATCAAAAAATATCTTGATCAAAATGATTTAGAAGAATATTCGAAAAAGAGATAAATTGATTACATAATTTAAATAGTTTATAATTAAAGTAAAGAGATAGAAATTATTTATCAGGAAGTGATATAATGATTGAAAATTTTGAAAAGCTAAAAAAATATTTTTCAAAGTTTGATGTTGTTAAAGCAGCTTATTTATTTGGATCTTATGCTACAGGTAATAATAATAAAATGAGTGACATTGATATAGCAGTATTAGTAAGAAATAATTGTAAAAATAAAAATATAAAAATAGATATGTTAAAAGGTTTAGTTGAACTTGGATATGATGATATTGATTTAGTGATTTTAAATAGGCTATCAATTGTGGGAAAATATGAAGTAGTTAAACATAATAAAATTTTATATAAAAGTAGTGATTTCGATGCAAATAGTTATTTTTCTTTAGTTGTTAGAAAATATTTAGACTTTAAACCTTTACTTAAAGTGCAGAGGGAATATCTTAAGGAGAGGATTTTAAATGCTTAAATTAGAAGTTTTACAGAAGAGAATAGAAAAAGCATGTGAATACTTAAAATTTCTTGAAGATGTCAAAAAAAATTATAATTTGAGTTTCCCCATTTTTTAAAACAGCTATACTTATGACATTTGTCATATTGGTAAAGAAAGCAATCTTAAGTTGTGTGATTGCCGATTAAGATAATAACTTTTTAAAAATTTCTTGATACCACTAGTTGTTTTTTCTAAAATTCCTTTTATTCCATCAGCTATTGCATAATAATCAAATTGTTGTTTTTTAAACCTAAAATATTCTTCTATCTTCCAGCGTTTTATATATGCTTTTAAAATTGCTAAAGTTAATTTTTTGGCTTTAGGTTTTATATTTGTTATTAACATCATAGGTTCTTTTCCTCTACCATGAATTATAACTAAAGTTAAATCTTTATTTTTTAATGCTGGTAATTTTATTGGTGCATAGCTGAATTTAACTTTTCTTTTTCTTCCATGTTTATCAGTGTAATAATTAACATATTTACCTTTATATAAATTAGCTATTTTCAAGATATTTATGCTTTTTCCTTTGTATATCACATTTCTATTATTCTTTGATCTAATTACAAAGTCTTTGTTACCTTTAATAAAGTATTTATAATACTTGTTTGCATCATAACCTCTATCTAGGGCATAAACACCTTTATTACTAAAATGTTTTTCTACAAAATCAAGTCCTTTAAATGCTTCTATATTCCTACTTTTAAAGCCTTTTTCAAGTCTTGAATATATTTTAGAATAGATTCCTATTGGTAATTGTTTTTTATCTGTCAAAGCTGCAATTTCAAAAGTATCATAACCTTTAGCTCTTTCATTTTTGCTGCCATCTCTTATATAGTCAATGGCTTCCATTTTTTCGCCATATGGTTTAGCGATGTCAGATTTATCACAACAAAAAACAGTATTATCTGTTATATATGAACTAATATTATTGATATAATTTTCTTTTATATTTTTATGTTCATCAAAATTCTTTAAATTTCTAGATAAACGATCTATAGTTTTCTTTAAAGTTATTTTTTCTTTTAGTGAACGAGCAATATCACTAAGTAGTATTGATTGTCCTTTTAGAAGACCATAAATAGTTTGAGTTACAAATTTAGTTTTAGGTTTAGAGATGTTTTTTGAAATCTTTTTAGAAAAATTAGTATTTTTCCTTTTCAATTGGTAGCTAAGTTTGGTATAATTAGTCATGGTGAAACAACTCCTTTTTTTGGTGTTTTTTGTTGGCAAACTAATTATACCAAATTTAGGAGCTTGTTTCACCTTTTTTGTATAATCTGTGGATAATTTATTCTAAAGGTTTCTCAAACCAATTTACCTACATTTTGCTTGTTGATAACTCATTTTCAACTGCTGTTTTAAAAAATGGGGAAACTCCAAAAATTATAATGTTGAGGAATTTGTAAAAGATAAAATGTTATATGGAAGTACAGAAAGATTTCTACATTTAACTATTGAAGCTTTGATTGATATAGGTAACCATATAATCAGTGATAAAGATTTAGGAAAAGTTGATAGATATAGGGATATACCAATTGTTTTATACAAAAATAATTATTTAGATGAGAATATGAAAGATATATTTATAAAGATTATAGGTTTTAGGAATATATTAGTACATGATTATTTAGATATAGATAAGAAAAGAGTTTATGAAATTTTAAATGAAAATCTGTCAGATTTAAAGTTGATTTTGCAAAAATATGCTAATTTTCTTTAATAACAAAGAATAGGATAGCAATAGTATTGCAGAAGTTGATTTATAGTGAGTAAGTCACAAAAAAGTAAAAATAATTTTTGTATATGCAGGCTATAATAGTCTGCTTTTGTTGCAGAATACGGAAATGGCAAACCTATTTTAGGAGTTTTTGATGATTTAGACTCTGCTATTACCTGGCATCCAATGCAAATTAACATTGTTTGATCTTTATCAGGATCCAGAGTTAATTGATGAAGCCAAAAAAGAATTTGATGAAGAAACTGAGGGAAAGGATTATGAAACTCCTCTTCCAGAAAATACTGAACCTCCTTTTGATCAGTTTAATAAATAAAAGAAAAAAATTTAATTTGTAGAAAATAAATAGAGATATAAATTAATTGATTGAATTATTTAAATGGTTTATAATAAAAGGAGGGAAGAATATTATAATGAGGAGAGTAAGCTGATGAAATATAAAGAGGCAATAATCAATAAAAAAATAAAATCAAATATTTTTATACTAGCTCTGCTTATTTTGATTACAATTTTCTCTTTTTCTTCTTCTGCTTTTAGTCAGGAAAAACTAAATATAACTGGAGGTAAAGTAGATTATAATAGTGAAACAAATACTACGGTTATCTCTGGAGATGTAAAAGCTGATTATGGTAAATATCATTTTCATGCTGAAGAAGTAATAATAGAAAATAATGAAGAGCAAACCGGGGTGATGTTTTCTCCAGAAAATATAAAAATTTCACCAGGTGATATTACTGGTTGTGATGCTGAAAAACCTCATTATTATTTTAAAGCACAGAAAATAAAAATTAAGCCGAATGATTATTTAGAAGCATATAATGTCGTCTTTTATGAATTGAATGGTAAATTACCATTATTTTATCTTCCTTATTTATATATCTCTCTAAGTGAAGAAAAACAAAGATTGGTTACTGAGTTTGGATACAGTAGTAATCGAGGTTGGTTTGGAAAATTAATTTTTAATTATACCTCTTTTTATGATCTGCCGGGTCAAATATATTTTGATTATTATCAAAAAACAGGTGAAGCTTATGGTTTCAAACAATATTTTATAAATAATAATCAGCATCAGGGATATTTTTATTATTATACTCAGGAAAATAATATTGATTTAAGTAGTTTATTTGATAAGCATTTGGCTCTTCAATATAATTATGAAAAAGATAATATAGTAGCAAATAATAGAGTGAACTATAAGTACTTTAATAACTATGATTTTTTAGAAGGAATTTTTAAAGTTGATTATCAAAAAGAAGATCAAAATATTAATTTTGATATGAACTATGAAAATTATGATTATGATAATAATAATGAAGATAAAGAAATAAATGATATTAGCCTGGAAATGAATCGTGATTTCCCCAATCAACTTTCTATAAATGCCGATTATAATCTGGACAGTGTTAATTATTTTAAATCAAAAAATAATGATGAAAAAGAAATGGAAATGGCTTTAAATTTAGAGAAATCTTTTGAAAATAATTTAGATGTTACTATAGATTTAGAACAAAATTTAGATTATGATTATGGTCAAGATATAATAGAAGAAAGAACCTCTCAAGAATATAATTTGAATTATAGATGGTTAAGAAATTGGAGTTTGAACTCAAATTATGGTTATGAAGAATTAAAAGAAACAGATGAAAATTTAAAATCAAGAGAATACTATGAATCTATTTTGTCTTATAGATATTCTAATTTAAGGATTGATACTATTATTGAAAGAGAAGATCCAGCTTTTACTGAAGAAGATGAAGTTAGTTTTTACCGTTTGCCTGAAATAAAAATAACTTATACTCCTAGAAATTATTTTGAATATGAATTACAGCTAGGTAATTATTTTGAAGATGATTCTGGTACTCGAGGTTATAGAGGAGCAGCAAATATTATCTATTCTCGCAGATTTCAGATTTTAGATAATACTAGTTTTAATATTGATCAGGAAATTAAAGGAAGAGTTTATGATTTAAAATCAAAAACAAGTAATAACAATTATAATCGTTATCAGGGTATTTATAATAGTGATTTAGGAATGGAAAATAATATTACTGATAGATTAAGTATTAATAACAATTATAAGCTAACACTTTATAGAGGAGAAAGTCCATTTGAATTTGATCAGGCTGAATTTAGCGAAGAAATAGAAAGTAGTATGAATTATAATATAAATGATTTTTTAGATATTAGTTTAGAAAGTGGTTATGACTTATATAATCAGGAGTATTTACCTTTAGAAACTAATTTAAAAATATGGCCTTTAACAGGTTGGCTTATTTCATTGGGAACAGAATATAATTTGAACTCAAAGGAATTTGAAGAAAATTTAATAGTAAAAAGTGATTATAAGACAGAAAATATCAATGCTAATACTGAACTGGAATATGATTTAAATAAAAATAGACTTAATACTTTAGAAAATGAGATAAGTTATGAAATTCCAGGTGACTGGGGCTGGTATATAGAAAATAATATAAGTTATGATTTTGAAGAATCTGTCTCAGAAAGACTTGAAAAAGCTAATTTATCTATAAAGAAAAGATTGCATTGTAGAGAAGTGAAATTAAGTTATGATTATTTGAATAATGAAGTAATTTTTACTTATAGTTTGGATATTTTCCCTGGAGATGATATTTCTTTAGGTAGAAGTGATCAGGAAGATTTTATATTTAACTTTGGGTTGGAAGATGATTTGAAATCTGAATAATATAAAAAGGTGGGTTTAAAAACCCACCTTTTAGTATTGAATATTAGATTAAGCTTTTAAATCATGATATTTTGAATCTTGTAAACCATATTTACGATTAAAGTAATTAGAAAGAGTGTAAGCAAGTATAACTAGAGAAATAATTCCCAGTGGAATTAAAATTAGAGGACTGAGTCCAAAGAATCCATAAAGTAAATATAATACTGCGGCTACAGAAGCAACTGTTATTGCATATGGGATCTGGGTTGAAACGTGATCCATATGGTCTGCACCAGAAAAGATAGAAGAAAGTACAGTTGTATCTGATATTGGAGAACAGTGATCTCCGAAAATAGCACCTGAGAAAACTACTCCTGCTAAAATAAGTGCTTTATGTGGATCTCCTGTGATTTGGAAACCAAGTGGAATTGCAATAGGTGTTAAAATAGTCATAGTACCCCAGGAAGTTCCTGTAGCAAAGGCAACTAACATTCCTGTTGCAAAAATAACTAATGGTAAGAAAGCATATGATACAGAATCCCCTAATAAACTTACTATATAACCTGCTAAGTCCATAGTTTCAGTTATAGAGCCAAGAGTCCAGGCAAGAACCAAGATTACACATGCCATTAACATTAATTTTAGACCATCCATAAAAGTTTCCATAGTTTCTTCGAGATTCATAATCTTTTGGGTTAAAGCCATTACAAAACCGACTACTGTCATAGCAAAGGCTCCCCAGAGCAATGCTTTTGCTGGAGCAGAATTACCTAGTATCTCCATGATGTTTTCTCCAGGTCTACCTGTCCACCACATTCCAGTTATAGAAACAACAATTAAAGCGATAATTGGATAAAAGAAACTTTTTAACATTGGTTTTATGTCTTTAGGCTCTCCAAGTTCATATCCTACATCCATCATTGGTGTAGCTCCATCTCTTGTTTGTTTGTTTTCTGTAATAGCTCTATGTTCTGCTTTAAGCATAGGACCAAAGTCTTTGTTAGAGATAACTATAATACCTACAAAAATTACAGCCAGTATACAATAGAGATTATAAGGAACACTTCTGATATAAGCTGTAAAGGGGTCTACTCCTTCTATACCTGCAGTATCAATACCAGATTTAATCATCCCAATTTGAAAAGCTATCCAGTCCGAAATGAAAAATGTTGCAACTGGTGCTGCAGTGGAATCTAAAATATAAGATAGTTTTTCAGTTGAAATTTTAAGTTTTTCAAATATGTCTCTAAATGCATTACCTACTATAGCAGCATTTACATAGTCATTAAAAAAGACTATCATACCCAATACCCAGGCTCCTACTCCAGCTGCTCTTCTTGAATCAATCTTTTTTTGGGCCCAGGTGGCTAAGGCCTGACTACCTCCTAATTTCCAGATAAATGCTACTCCAGAACCCATTAATAAGTTGAATAATAGAAGTCTAACATTCCAACTACTTGTCATTGATTCTGTGATTGCATCTAAGGTATATCCTACTCCGGCCAGTGGATTACCTCCTGTGATGATTAATGCTCCGGAAAAAATACCAATAAATAATGAAATAAGAACCCTCTTAGTTAAAAATGCAAGTAAAATTGCAATAAGAGGTGGTAAAAGTGTTAAAATTCCATACTCCTCCATTTTTCCATCCTCCCTTTCTAATAGTTTAGATTATTTAGAAAATTATTTCTTGTGATATATTTAATAATGCAACTACTATTCCAGCTTTTAATAAGATTTATTTTTGAATATATTTGAAATAATTAAAAAGAAAGAAAAAAATATTATATATTTATTTAAAAAATAAAATAAAAATAAATATATCAGAAAATGAATTTACTTTAATTTAAGAAGCGAAAAAAATTTTTGCACAAGCATCAAAAAATTTGCACATATATTTAGATAATTTTGAGAGGGATTTATACTTTTTTGTTGTAATATAATAATGTAGGAGACAATAAAAATTTCACAATAGGAGGAGATATTTTGATTGATATAGATTCACTTTACAAGAAATTAGAGAAGGAAATGGCCAATAATAAAGATGTGCATAAAAAAGAATATAATAAATTGAAAGAAAAAATCGCTAATTCTTCTGCCTATTATCACGGAGAACCTGTTTCATTTTTTTATAAACCTATTCTTTTTAATGAAGATCATTATTTATATTTTGAGCATAAGATAGAAGTTTTTAATAAAATTTTAAAAAAAGTTACAAAAGAATTTGTTGATAATAAAAAATTTAGAAAAAGATTTAAATTTCCTGAAATAATGGAAAAGTTAATTTTAATAAATCCTGGTTATAAGATGGAGTATCCTGTAGCTAGATTTGATTTTTTCTATGATTATGATCAACAATTTAAGTTTTGTGAATTAAATACTGATGGTTCTTCTGCGATGAATGAAGCAAGAGTATTGCAAAGTGAATTTAAGAATAGTAAATTAATGAAAAAATACAGAGATAATTATGAATTTAAAGATTATGAACTTTTTTATTCTCTTATAAATGATATAATAGCAAATTATAAAGAATTTGCAGGTGATAGGGCAAAAGAGAATCCTAATATAGGAATTATGGATTTTAAAGGGGATGGAACCAACAATGAATTTTTAGAATTCAAAAAAAGATTTGAAGAACTTGGGTTTAAAACAGTTATTTGTGATCCTCGTGATTTAAATTATAAAAATGGGCAATTATGGGCAAACGATATTCCACTTGATCTAATATATAGAAGAGCTACTACTGCTCGTATGGTGGAAAATGAAGATGAAATAACTGATTTTATAAATGCATATGAAAATGGTGATATTTGTGTTGTAGGAAGTTTTCGTTCTCAAATCCCCCATAATAAATTTATTTTTGCAATCCTTCATGATGATAATGCAGTTAACTTTTTAGATAAGAATGAGAAAGATTTTATTAAAAAACATATTCCCTGGACAAAAAATCTTTGTTTTGAGAATCAAAAATTAATAAATAAAATTTTAAATAATAAGAATGATTTTGTTTTAAAACCGGCTGATAAGTTTGCCGGTAAAGGTGTATATGTTGGCCAGGATTATAATCAAAAAGAATGGGATAATTTAATCAAAAATATTGAATATAAAAATGATTATTTGGTTCAAGAATTTATAGAACAACCTAAAATGAAAATGGGATTAGTAGAAGAAGATGAGTTTAAAATTGAAAAGGTTAACTATATTTTGAGTATATTTCTCTATAATCAAAAGATTTCAGGATTTTATGCTCGTGGAGGTAGAGAAAATGTAATAGCTCCTGCTGGTGAAAGTAGAACTATGCCCTGTTTTTTGGTGAAAAGAAAAGGATAAGTATAATTAATTTAAGAGGTGAAAACAATTATGAAAATTGCAAGATATCTATATGAAAATGAAATAAACTATGGAGTGGTTAAAAAAGATAAAATCAAAAAAATAAGCGGCAACATTTTTTCAAATTTTCAGATTGATAATAGCTTTATCAATAAGGAGGAAGTAGAGTTTTTATCTCCTGTAATTCCTCCAAATATTATTGCGATTGGTTTAAACTATAAAAAACATGCTGAAGAAAGTGGATCTAAATTACCAGAAAAACCACTTATTTTTCTTAAGGCAACTACCAGTTTAGCTGGTAATAATGATTTGATTAAACTGCCGAAAATGGCACCTAATGAAGTTGATTTTGAAGCAGAAATGGCTGTAATTATTGGGGAAAAGGCTAAAGATATTGAGCCAGATCAAGCTTTAGATTATGTATTAGGCTTTAGTTGTGCTAATGATGTAAGTGCCCGAGATTGTCAGAAAAAAATAGATAAGCAGTGGGCACGAGGTAAATCATTTGATACTTTTTGTCCTCTGGGACCAGTTATTGAGACAGAATTAAATCCTCAGAACCTTAAAATTCAATCTATTTTAAATGGAGAAATAATGCAAAGTTCTAATACTGCTGATATGATTTTCTCTGTAAAAGAAATTGTAAGTTATCTATCTAAAAATATGACTTTACTTCCAGGGACTGTTATTTTGACTGGGACTCCTGAGGGAGTAGGATTTGCAAGAGAGGAGCCAGTATTTTTAAAAGAAGGTGATGAAATAGAAATAAAGATTGAAAATATAGGAAACTTAAAAAATGAAGTTGTGAAAGAATAAATATGAATGGGGGAGTTGGCAATGAAAATTAAATTTATTTTAGATAGTGCAGCAGATATGCCTGAAGAATTGACGGATAAATATGATATAGATGTTTTTCCCTTATATATTCATCATGGAGATAAACAATACAAAGACGGAATTGGGATAACTTCTAAAAAGGTATATGAAAATATGAAAAATGGTGAAGTTTATAAAACATCTCAGGTAGCAGTAAATGATTTTATGGAAAAATTTGAAGAATACGCTAAAAAGGACAAGACAGTTATCTATCCTGCTTTTTCTTCTGAGCTTTCCGGGACTTTTCAGTCTGCTGTACTTGCCAAAAATAAGATAAAGGAAAAATATCCTGATTTTGATATTACAATTATAGATACAAAATCAGCAAGTATGGGAGTTGGTCTTGCTCTTTATAATGTTTTGCAGGAGATGGAAAAAAATAATTTAAATAAGAAAGAAATAATAGAGAAAATAAAATATTATGCTGAACATATGGAACATATTTTTACTGTAGAAGATTTGGACTATCTTGTCAGAGGAGGAAGATTAAATAAGATTTCTGGTTTAGTTGGTGGTATTTTAAATATTAAACCAATAATTGAAGTTGAAAATGGCAAATTAGAACAATTAGAAAAGAAAAAAGGAAGTAAAAAGGTAAGGAAAAGAATTATTGAATTATTTTTAGAAAAAGGAACTAATATAGCTGAACAAAATCTAGCAATCCTACATGCTAATTCTAAAAAGAAGGCGGAAGAATTTAAATCAGAAATTGAAGAAAAAACAAAATATAAATCAGTTATTTTTAGTGATATTGGGGCTGTAATAGGTGCTCATACTGGACCAGGAACTTATGGGATTATCTTTTTAAATGAAAAGAGAAAAGTCAATGAAGTAGAAATTTATAAATAATTTAATATCTAAAAAAGCTGCCATTACTTTATTAATATCAAACTGGCAGCTTTTTTTATGAAATTTATTTAGCTTTAGGTAATTCATAATCTATACTATCAAAGTAATTTCCAAGTAAAATTGCACTAATTATTACAAATGGAAGAGATATACCAAGTCTTATTAAAGTAAATTTTAAACCAAGAATTGAAGCTTCCATAATACTCATTGGAATCATAACTATTGAAGCTGCGGTTACATAGGTGAAAATAGAACTATAATTTGCTCCTTTATGATAAAGAGAATTTGCTACAGGGAAAGCAACAAAAGTACCTCCTACCGTAGTTGCTGCTAAAAGTATGGAATAAATATATTTTTTTATTCCTGAGGCTTTACCAAAGTTTTTCTCTATAGTTTCTCTACTTACCCAGACATCAAAAAGACCAATAAGAATAAATGCTGGTGGAAGTATTTTTATCATATCTTTAGCAAATATCATAAAATTATCTCCCATTCTCTCACCTAAAGAAAAATCAATAAAATATGATATACCTAAAAATAGTAAAAAAGCTAAAAAGATTATATAATTTAATTTATTATTATTATTTTTCATTTAAAATACCTCCCCATATAATAATCCTGCGGAAAGTGCGACAATCGCTGCAATAATAAAGCCAGCTGCATTTCTCCAAATAGTTGCTTTTATACCAAAGTATTCTTTTTCAACAGGATAGGTTGCTACTCCTACTAACATTAAAGTAGTAATAAAGGCAGCTACTACCATATAGTCTACACCTTTATCAACTAAAATTCCGGCCAGTGGATAGGCAATAAAACCTGGCATCATTGTTATTGAGCCTACTATAAGTCCAACTAAAAGACCAATAATTGGTATATGGCCCCCAAGATATTTTATAATCATTTCATCAGAAATAAGAAGAATAAAAGATAATATAATAAGTAATTTTAAATAAGTCCCAAGTATTTTATTGAATTTTTTCCAGCCGATTTTTAAAGCATTTTTAGTTTTTTCTCTATTAAAGAAAAAAGAGATTACTAAAGCAATGGCTGCTATAAGATAAAGTGTTAACATTTTTATTTTCCTCCTTTATACCCCTGCTGGGTATTTGTAT
>DATFIM010000160.1 GCA_035270125.1 Halanaerobiales bacterium
GATAATTACTTAATTCAGGGTGGATGCGTACTGATGATGTCTTAAATTTTTTACACGAACGATACAAAAAAACAGGGTGGTGCTATATAACAGAAATAGAAGTGATAAAAAAGTTTGGAGAGCTACCCAAGCAGGAGTTAAACGAACTGTATAAACAAGGTAAAATAACAGTGCATCCTACGATACATAATTACAGAACGATAAAATTAAAGGTATGAATAACATTTGTAAAAACTGCAAACACTGGAAAACTCAACAAGCAGAGCTTGAATATAGTGTTTTTAAAGGAATATGTACTTGTCCTAAATGGAAGTTTGAAACAGATAATGAAGGTGATGTATGTGTTTTAGACAGAGGTAACTTAACATCTAAATACATGAATGTTAATAGGTTTGAATCTCAAAGTGCGAATCCTCCAATAGGTGATGTTACAAAATCAAGATATTGTTTTGTAACTGATGAAATGTTTGGATGTATTCATTTTGAAAAAAAATAATAATCATGAATATAAAGCAAAAACAATTTAACAAGCAGTACGGGTGGTATATGGTTGCTCACAACAACGTGCCATTTAAAGAAAAAGACGGAAGGTTATTAATACCTTCCCAGGATGAACTAAGAATATGGTTAGCTTTTCAGCATAAAACGGCAGCCAAAGAAGCTAAAGGGTTATTTGAGTGGTTAGCCGATTATATCCGTGTAAAATGGGATATGCTTGCTGTATGGAGAGCAAAAGTGTTGGCTGATGCTAACAGCAAAAAATACAACGGAAGGAGGTTTTATGTCCTCCCGGATTGGAACGGGAACTACCAGGTACTTCATAAAGGGATGATTAAAAAGATGCAGGCCAATGGTAATTTACCCAAAGGGTTAACATTTATTGACCTTGTTAATGAGTCCGTTTATTACACTAAAAGGAAAGATTATGTTACTAAAACCAAACGTTAAAATTAGCAAGTTAGAAATTGCAAAGAGTAATGTTCCGGCAGAAGCGTTAGAGCATATCTATAAACAAGATGTATTAAAACTTGTTTTAAAAGAGATAGAGTCAAAAATAGATATTGAAATTATAGATACCCTCGAAGATAACGATATCTACACTATATACGCCGAAGCTTGTTTACTTAATAAAGATGAACTTCATAAAATATTTGACTTGTTAGAGAGGTTAAAAACAGCATCAAATCAGATACCGGCACACCTTATAAGAGAAATTAAAGATATTTTAGTGTGACTCATTTTGTATACGTATACATAAAATCTAACTGGAAGGAATTATATTACTCCATTAAAAGTATTGAAAAATATTTTACAGGAGATCGTTACAAAATTTTTGTTGTAGGAGACAGCCCCGGAATAAAAGGAGTAACTCATATCCCTTGTGTAAGAGAAAAAGGACGAATAAACGCCAAAGTATTTGATTCTATTAAAAAACTAAAAGTAATTACCGACCACTCTAAAATTAATGATGATTTTATTTATATGTATGATGATATTATGCTGTTACGTTCTTTAACATTAAACAACTTTAAAGTAACAATATCCAACGGGCATATAGGAGAAAATTTTGATTTTAGCAAGTTTAGTTACAATCCTTCTCCTGAATGGAAAAGTCTTTTTAACAGAACTATCGCTAAGTTAGTATCAGAAAAAAAGAAAACATGGAATTACGAAACACATTTACCCAGGTTATTTAATAAAGCCAAAATATCTAAAATTATTCAACACTACCGATTAGAAGAAAATGCTTACCTTTTTAACACATTATACTTTAACAACTATACAAAGGCACCATTTTACGACTTAAAAAAAACACCTACTATTAAAGCAGGAATTTACCGCCCGGTAGACAACTATGACACATTACGGAAAATGTGTTTACGTAGGTGGTTTTTAAATTATAATGATAATGGATTAAATAAACAGTTGCAGGATTTAATTAAAAACATCGTAGGTCCAATAGGGCTGAATAAAAAAAATGAGTTATGGAACTAATACCGGTATTACTAATTGTGGTAGCATTGTTTTGGGTTTATCAGTTTAATAGCACCAATTCTAAAGGGAAAAACAGCATTAAACAAATAGATGACAAACATTGGATTGTTGATGGGGAATACGTGTCTTTTGATCAAAACGACGATTTGTATGTAATGCAACAAGAACATGAAGATTCTCGAATATGGTCTGAATATGTGTTTTATAGACTAACTGGCGATTGTCAGAAAATAAATGAAGAATACATGAATGTCATATATCACTGGAATTATAAAGAAGGGATAAAAGAAATTACCCAGGAAGATATTGATAAAAATAAAAATAAATATCAGCATTATTTAAAAATGTGTAAAGCATTAGACGAAAATATTATGGTGTTAGATGAAAAACAATTTAGTTATAAAGAAAAAACTCCAATGTGTTGTTCTTTTAGGTTTAATATGTTTATGCCCGGGATTTATGAAATACATAGTCCTGATAACGCTAAGTATCGAGATAATATGACAGAAAAATTAAAGCAGGAATTTAAAGAAAAATACTACTAAACTATGGAACTAAATTTTAAAGAACCTGACATAATATTACTATCTGCATTTAGGTACGCACTGGGACGAAGCACTTACATAACAAAAGTAGTTTCTGATGAGATAAAGCGTAATTGGGAGTATTTATCTCCAAATGACCAAAAACAAATAAAAATAGAGATAGAATGTGCGGGTAATTTAGGGATGAGTGTTGATATGCAATATTGGAATAGGATTCTAAAATTACCCGTATTTCCTATTACAAAAAAATTAGAAGAGTGGCCTGAGCTTGTTCAAAAGTGGGCTTGTCGCGAAGGCTTTAAACCTGAGTATGTAACAGCTATAGGGTATGATTATATAGCTCAAGCTAAAGTTATAAAGTTTAAAGTAGATGTTCCTAAAGAATATCAACACTTGTTTGTAGATTGCTCAAAAGCTATGTTTTATTGTCAAATTAACGAAGATGAATTATAAAAGTTACGAAGGATATTCCAAAACTTACATTTTGGTTCATAATACAGGAACAGGTGTAATGGAAGACCCTTATATTGAGCATGATGTTGTTCACGAAAAGGAAGCGAAAGCCCACTCATCAGCTTTGCTGTGGGTGGGTAGTTCACTCAGTAAAAAATTTTCAAGAAAATGAAAATACAACAAGCGTACGTAGGCGTAGGGTTTTTTAAAGATGTATTTCTAAAAAAGTACGGACTAAAACCGTACAAAGACCCTTATAAACCTGCTGTATTTTTTGGTTTATACCAAAGACAACATCATTATTTAAAAAACCACAAAGGGTTTGCTGTAATTGTTTGGGCCGGTTCGGATGCTATTCATTTAAAGCAAACACCTGATTTTGTAAAATATATAAAGAATAGAAAAGATTTATTCCATATCGCGATATCGAATTTTATAGAGAATGACCTCCGGGAGCTGAATATCCCTTTTTATTCAATCCCTATTACACCTCATACAAATGATGATATTAAACCTTACAGATTGGGTAGATATATTTTTATGTACACCTCAACAAATTCACAGGTATACGGAGAAAAGTATATTCCGCAAATAAAAAGAAGCCTCCCCGGTATTAAAATAATTTTAGCAAC
>DATFIM010000161.1 GCA_035270125.1 Halanaerobiales bacterium
TCATGAAAATGGACTGCCTTTTTATGATCTTTTTGCCCCAATGGGAGAAAGTAAATCAGATTATAGTTATGAAGAAGCCGCTGAATTCATCATAGATAATTTTGAGTCTTTTGATGAAAAATTAGCCAATTTTGTTGATAATGCTTTTCAAAATAACTGGATTGATGCTGAACCAAGAGAAGGGAAAAGAGGAGGAGCTTTTTGTTCTAATATCCAGGCAATTGGTGAAAGTAGAATTTTAGCTAATTTTAATGGTAGTTTCAGTAATTTAACAACTTTAGCTCATGAATTGGGTCATGCTTATCATGGTAATTGTTTAAAAGATGAAGAAATTCTAAATACCAGTTATCCAATGCCTTTAGCTGAAACTGCTTCTATTTTTAATGAAACAATAATTACAAAAGCTGCTTTAAATAAAACAGATGGAGAGGAATTTTTGGCTATTCTTGAAAATTCCATTTCTCAGGCTGGTCAGGTCATTGTTGATATATATAGTAGATTTACTTTTGAAAAAAATCTACTTGAAAAAAGAAAAAATTCATCTTTAAATGTTGATGAATTAAAAGAATTAATGCTTAAAGCCCAGAAAAAAGCATATGGTGAAGGTTTAGACCACGATTATCTCCACCCTTATATGTGGATCCCAAAACCTCATTATTATTCAGCTGATTTAAATTATTATAATTTCCCCTATGCCTTTGGTCTTCTTTTTGGAAAAGGTGTTTATGCTGAATATGAAAAAAATCCTGAAGGATTCAGAAAAAAATATGATAAACTTTTAGCTCAAACAGGTAAAAATAATATTGAAGATGTGGCTAAAATGCTAGATATTGATGTGCAGTCTGTAGAGTTCTGGAAAAAATCTCTTGCTGTAATAAAAGAAGATATAGCAGAATTTATCAATTATTAAATTACAATTCATATCTCACTCCTATTAATTATTTTTTGCTTGAAAAATAAAAATATGGTATATTTATATTAGATAAAGATTTATAGGAGGTTTTTTATGCAGTATAATCAAAATAATAGTGAAGATTATTTTCTTATCAAAACAGGACGTAAAGCTACAACTAGTGGACTGATATTTACGTTAATTGCTTTTATTTTTGCGATTTTAAATTCCTGGAATACAGTTGGAACTATATTTTTTATGTTATTTGGATCATATGTAGGTATTACTGGATTTTGGGGTGGGTATAATACAAATCTCTGGTTTAGAAAGCAAAAATACAGTATGAATGATTTAGTTTGGAAGATCTTAAGAATTCCAGTAGTTATTTTAGGATCCTTTTTAGGTCTTATAGTCTGGGGATTAATTGAACATCTTTTATTAGTCATTGCAATGGAAGATACAGTAGAAAATAGACATTTTACTTCTCTTATTATTGCTACATTATTACTTTTTCCTTATCTTGGTCCCTGGTTAGAAAATAGAATTAATTATAGTACAAAACCAAAAAAATAACTTATTATAAAAATGCTGTCAGCGAATTATTAACTGACAGCATTTTATTTTACTTAGATTATATTAGGTTATCTATTTAATTTTTTTAGCATATTTCTCAAAAATTGCATATAAAACAGGAACTACATAAAGTGTTAAAAAGGTAGCTACAATTAATCCACTAATAACAACAACTGCCATTGGAGCCTGAATTTCTGCTCCTTCACCAAATCCTAAAGCAATTGGTAATAAAGCAAGGATTGTAGTTAAAGCAGTCATCATTACCGGTCTTAATCTTACAGGAGCCGCTTCAATTATTGCCTCCTTCATTTCTTTTCCTCTCATACGTACAGTATTTATATAGTCAACTAAAACAATAGCATTATTTACAACTATTCCGGCCAGCATTACCAGACCTATAATGGAAACTACTGAAAGAGTATATCCAGTTATAAACAGTCCAAATAATACTCCAATAATTGCCATCGGTACAGTAAACATTATAATAAATGGATCAACTAATGACTCAAATTGAGAAGCCATTACCATATAAACTAAGACTATCGCCAGGATAAAGGCAAAACCTAAATCACTAAAGGCATTTTGCATTTCCTGATATTCTCCACCATATTCAAGATCATAACCAGCAGGTAAAGTTAGATTTTCATCCAATTTATTTCTAATTTCATCCATAGTATCTCCCAGATCTCTTTCAAATAGATCAGCACTTACTGTAACATAACGCTGCTGATTTTCTCTTGTAATTGATCTTGGTCCTGTTTCAATTGCAAAATTTGCTATACTGGATAATTTTACTTTTGAGCCCTGGGGAGATGAGATAGTCATATTTTTTACATCTTCAGGAGAATTTATTTTATTATCAGGTAAAGTTACTGTTACATCATATTCTTCTCCTCCAACTTCATAGCGAGTAGCAGTATTTCCACTAATAGATGTTTCAATAGTTGAACCAATTTGAGCTATACTCAAACCATAGTTGGCAGCTAAATTACGATTAACTTTAACCTGCATCTCAGGTCTACCCTCAGAAATACTATCTTCAACTCCTCTTATTCCATCGATATTTGTTATTTCATTTTTAATTGATTGTGAAATGTTTTCAAGAGTATTGAGATTATTTCCAAGAATTCTAATTACAACTGGTTTACCTCCAGCTATTCCACCTCCACCCATCATATCCTGGGCTTCAATATTTAATTCAACTCCTGGAATATTTATTTTATTTCTCACTTCTTCCATAACTTCCTGGGTTGACCGTTCTCTATTACCTAAATCAGCTAAATTAACAGAAATACTTGCAATTTCAGATCCAGTTTGACTACCACCCATCATCTGACCGGTAGAACCTATATTGGTAAGCATAGTATCAACTTCCGGAATATCAAGAACAGTATTCTCAATTTTAGTTGCTGTTTCTTCAGTTGTCTCCAGAGGAGTTCCAACAGGCATATTAGCAGTTATTGTAAACTGGCCCTGGTCCATTCCTGGAATAAATTCCTGGCCAATAGTTGGGAATAAAAATAAACTACCTGCAAAAAATACGACTACAACTATTAAAACCAACCAGTGATGGTCTATAGCCCAGCTAAGACTGCTGGTATATCCTCCTTTTAATTTTTCAAACCATTGATTAGTTTTTTCTTCTTTTTCATTTGTTTTAAGAATTTTAGAAGCCATAACCGGTATCAATGTCAAAGAAACAATTAAAGAAGCAAGCAGAGCAAAAGCAACTGTTATTGCTAATTCCTGAAATATTTGGGAAGCCATTCCTCCTACAAAAACTACTGGTAAAAATACAATAGCAGTGGTAATAGTAGAAGCTACAATAGCCATACCAACTTCATTACTTCCTTTATGGGCTGCCTCTAACTTACTTAAACCTTCTTTGCGATATCTGTATATGTTTTCTAAAACAACAATCGAGTTATCTACAAGCATACCAACCCCAAGAGCTAAACCACCTAAAGTCATTAAATTTAAAGTTAAATTTCCAAAATATAGGAGCATAAAGGTAGTAATAACAGAAACTGGTATAGCTGTAGCAATAATTATTGTACTCCTTATATTTCTTAAGAAAAACCAGAGTACTAAAACAGCTAAAATAGCTCCATATATTGCATTTCTCCCGACATTACCAACTGATTGTTCTATATAATCAGCCTGATCCATAATAGGCAATAATTGCAAACCATTAGAATCATAATCATTTTGCAATTTATTAATTTCTTCTTTTACTCGATTAGATACAGCAACAGTATTAGCATCAGTAGCTTTTTGCACTGTCAAACCTATACTTGGACTTCCATTAAGTTTAGATTTTGAAGTCATTTCTTTATAAGTATCAGTAACTGTAGCCAGTTCATCTAAAGATACAATACCACCACTTGCTGTAGCAATTTTAATTTCTTTAATTTCATTTAAAGATTCAAATTTTCCTGTTACCCGAACTAAATATTCTATATCTCCTCTGCGGACACTACCCCCAGACATGTTCAGATTATTTACCATTAAAGAGTTGCGGATAGATTCAAATGAAACATTATAATTATTTAATTTATTTTCACTTACTTCTACTAGAATTTCTCTTTCTTTTCCACCTACTAAATTAACTGCAGCAACTCCTTCTAATCTTTCTAAGTTTGGAGAAACCTTATTTTCAATCAACTCTTTTAATTCAGCTAAATCCATATTTGCTGTTACACCCATTTGCATTATGGGCATCATCGAAGGATCAAACTGTATTACAAAAGGGTCATTTACTTCATCAGGAAGAGCATCTCTAATCATATCAATACTTTCACGCATATCCATAGAGGCTGTATCCATATCTGTTCCCCAGGAAAATTCAGCTACTACCGTTGATTGGCCTTTACTTGATGTCGAAGATAAAGTTTGAATATTAGTTACAGTTGCCAGAGAACTTTCAAGTGGTTTTGTAACCATTGTTTCCACTTCTTCAGGTCCAGTTCCACTATAGGAAGTTATAACTGCAGCACCTGGATAGGTTATATCCGGAAATAAATCTAAATTTGTTCTGTTAAAAGATATAAATCCCAGTAAAACAACCAGTAAAACAACCATAGTAGTTGTTACTGGACGTTTTATTGCTAAATTTGATAACTTCATCTACTAATCACCTCTACCTCTTCACCTTCCTGTAGAGACTTATGGCCCTGGGTTATAATCTCTTCACCCTGATTAATACCTTCTATCACTTCTACTTTGTTTTTATTTATTAATCCAACTTTAATCTCTTTTTTAACTGATTTACCATTTTCTATAACAAATACATAGGGCTCCCCATCAAGATCTAAAACCGAATCAGCTGGAATAACTACAACATTTTCTTTGGTATTTAAAGTAAAATTAACATCGGCAAACATACCTGCTTTTAATTTATTGTTTTCATTATTTATCTTAACCATAACTGTATATAATTGGGTCTGTTGATCTCGCATTGGGCTTATATTGGTAATTGTTCCTTCTTTTCCTTCATTTTTATAATCCAACAATTCTACCTCAACTTTTTCATCTTTTTCAATATTTACTAATACATCAGAACTTACTCCAACTCTAACATATGCTGGATTTAATTTAACAATATTAAAAAGAGAACTACCCTGACCTATAAGCTGTCCCTCACTTGTGTTTACATTTGTTACAAAACCAGATATAGGACTGCTAATAACTGCATCTTCTAATCTAAGTCTTGCCTGTTCAAGAGCTGCCTCAGCCTGTTCAACCTGAGCTTCACTTGCTCTAATTTCTTCATCACTGGCTCCAGCTTTAAGTTTTTCATGATTGGCTTTGGAACTCTCTAAGGCAGCTTCTGCCTGTTTAACCTGAGCCAGACTTCTATTTATTTCTTCTTTTCTTGCACCTTTTTGGGCTTTATCTAAATTAGCTTTAGCTATTTTCATATTTGACTCTGAAACTTCGACCTGAGTTTTGGCAGAATCTAATTGTTGATTTAATTCAGTAGGATCATCAAAACTTTCTTTAGTAAGTCTATAACTTTCTTTAGCTGCTTCATAACTAATTTGGGCCTGTTTTAAAGCAATTTCAGCACTTTCTTTGGCAGATCTAGCATTTCTAACTGCTAGTTGGGCATTTTTATACTGACTTTCAACTGCTTCAAATTGCTTTTCAGTAACTACATCATCTTCATATAGATTTTTTGTTCTTTCATATTCTTTTTTAGCCTGTTCAAAATTATTTTCAGCCTGCTCAAGACTTAAGTCGCTTTGTTCATATCTTTTTTCAGCACTTTCCAACTGTTTTTTTGATGTTTCTCTCTGCATTTCCGCATTATTTAACTGTTGTTTAAGTGAAGTCTTGTCATTAACAATTTTTCTAATCGATTCCAGAGATTTTTTTGCTCCTTCATAAGAAGCAACAGCCTGATTATATGATTCTTCTGCTCTTTTAATATCTTCTTCACTTGCCCCTTCTAATAATAAGGTGTGTTGAGCTTTAGCCATCTCCAGAGAAGCTTCTGCCCTTTTTATATTTGCTAAACTCGCATCTATATCATTTTTACTGGCTCCCTTTTTCAAACGGGCAAGATTAGCTTTAGCTGCTTTCAAAGAAGCTTCAGCCTGTTTGAACTGAGCCTGTATTTGATCATCTTCAAAAACAATTAATTTTTCTCCTTTTTCAACATACTGACCCATCTCAACATTCAATTCTTCAATTTTTCCATTTATTTCAGAAATTATAGAAATAGTTTTATCGGGAACAATTCTTCCATTTAC
>DATFIM010000162.1 GCA_035270125.1 Halanaerobiales bacterium
AGGGCTTTTCCCTCGCGACAGTATAAATAATATCATTGTCTAAACGATTTGTCAAGAGCAAAATTCCTCTTTTATTATCTTTTTCATTTTTTCCAAAGCATTAGCTCGATGGCTTATTTTATTCTTTATTTCTGGAGCTAATTCAGCCATAGTTTTCCCTTTGCTTTCTACAAAGAAGAGAGGATCATAACCAAAGCCATTCTCACCACGAGGGGTCTTAAGAATTCTTCCTTCACAATTACCATCAACTGTTTTATGGTAATCATTGTGCGGATCATAAATTGCCATTACACATCTGAATCTGGCAGTTCTCTTTTCTTTTTCCACATCTTCTAATTCTTTTAATAGCTTTTTGTTATTCTCTTCATCAGTTGCATTTTTACCAGAAAATCTTGCAGAATAAATCCCAGGTTTTCCATTAAGATAATCCACTTCCAAACCTGAATCATCGGCTAAAGTAATTAAATTAGTTTTCTTAGCACTAACTCTGGCCTTTTTTAGTGCATTTTCGGAAAAAGTTTCACCATCTTCTTTTATATTCATTAATTCTGGAAAATTATCCAGTCCAATAATTTCAAAATTAAAGTCTTTAAGTTGAGCTCTAACTTCTTTAATTTTACCTTTGTTGGTACTTGCAATTAGTAGTTTTTCCATTAGGCATTAACTTCCTTTAAACTCATTTTTTGTTTTTCTATTAAATCATTAATCCCTTTTTCTGCTAAGTCAAGCAATTTTGTCATTTCATCTCTAGTAAAAGGATCTTCTTCAGCTGTACCCTGCACCTCTACTACTTCACCTTTTCCGGTCATAACTACATTCATATCAACCTGAGCAGCAAAATCCTCTTCATAACATAAATCCAAAATTGGTTCTCCATTTACAATTCCTGAACTAACAGCAGCTAAATAATCAGTAAGTGGTGATTCATCCACAATATTTTTATCAATCATATAATTTACTGCATCTACTAAAGCTACATAAGCTCCTGTTACAGAAGCTGTTCTTGTACCACCATCAGCCTGAATAACATCACAATCAACCCAGAGTGTTCTTTCACCTATTTTATCTAAATCAATAATTGCTCTAAGTGAGCGTCCAATTAAACGTTGAATTTCCTTTGTTCGACCACTAACTTTACCTTTAGATGAAGCTCTAATAGATCTGGAAGGTGTAGAAGCAGGAAGTAAAGAATATTCAGCTGTCAACCAACCCTGACCTTTACCTCTTAAAAAATATGGTACCCCATCTTCCACAGATACAGTACAAATAACTTTTGTATCACCAGTTTCCATTAAAACAGACCCTTCAGCAAATTTAGTATAATTTCTAGTTATATTAACTTCACGTAACTCATCTTCATTTCTTTTTCTTTTATATGACATAAAAAACCCCTTTCATTTGTTTATAATTTACTTAATTCAAATTGACTTCTTTCTTCCCCAACTAAACCAGCTAATAGATAAAAACCTGTTTTAGGTTCTATTTTAAATTCTGAAAGTAAATGAAAATCTTTGATATCACCGGTTCTTTTCATGTGAATTCTGGGACCGGTACAAACATATTTATAATCTCCAATTTGAATATGTTGCTCATCAATATATTTAACTTCAAGATTTTTTTCGATCATTATTTTAACTTCTTCTTCAATTTTTTCTATAGAAAAATCTGGCTTGTTTTCAAATTGAAGTACAAAACCACTTTTCACATCACTATGTAAGGGAGGTCTCATATAACCCCTTTTTTCAATAGAAAATGCTGTCAGATCTTCTGCTGTGTGCGCCATTCTTCTATATTTTATAGATTCAAAAACAATTTTTTTGATTTCTTCTGAACTGGGACCAAAAACTCCAGGCCTTGTAACCAAAACTTCTTCCCCTATTCCAATTAGAAGTTCAGGAAAAGTATCTAAATGATCAGCTATTAAATCATAATGTTCAACAATAACTCTTCTTCCTTTTTTAATTGCATCTTTTATAGCTTTAGCTATCTCCCAGGGTTGATTGAATGCTGTTTCAAAACGAACATCTACATGATAGGCATGAGTTGTATATTCTCCATCTTTATAATCACTCAAAAGAGGTAGTGGTCTAATATTAATTCCTTCATCATCATTTGTCAGTATTAAACCTGGAAACATACCTCTAATTATCAAAGATTTACCTGCTCCTGCCTCACCAATCATTCCAATCAATTTGTCATTTGCTCTAAGATGAGTTTGAGCAATATGGTCACCTAGAACTGTAAGACGATTTTTTCCCCTTGGAGCATAATAAACAGAATGTGCAAAACTTTCGGTAGTCATAAAATTTCCCTTCTTTTTAACCTTTTAATAATCCTTTTCCAATCGCATAAATATCATCAATTGCCATTTGAAACCCAGCATCTTTTTCTTCTTTTATAGCTCTTTCCTCAATTTTGCCTCTATGGAATTGCTTTATTTCTTGACTGAAAGGTAATTTACCAAAGTTAAGGTAACGAACTGCTCCATTAATATCTCTGGCAGGTAACATTTTACCAGAATTATATTTACTTGGAGAGAAAGGAATATCCAAAACACCTGATTCAAAAGCTTTTACCGCCCCTTGAGCCAGATCCCCATCTCCTAATTTCAAAACTTTATCTATAATTTCTCTGACTTCCTTTTTAATCATTTCTTTTTCTAATTCATATTCTGCTGATTTATCAAAACTTTGATCTTCCAACATCTTAATTATCTGCTTGGTATTTACTAACCCGGCTACATTTGCTTCTTTATCAGGAGATTTTAAAGCTTCCTGGGGAGTTTTAACTAATACCTTTGTTACATTAGAAAGAGCAGCAGTAGTAGCACCTAAACCGATAATTCCATAGGCCTTTGCTTCCTCCTGCGGAAATCCACCTAACCATTGATGGAAAACTGTTGTTATTTCAACATCTTCATGTTCATATTTTTTTAGATATTCATCACCTAGTTCCTGCAAACTATGAATAGCAGCGACATCCTGCCTTAGATTACCATTTTGGCCATAACCTAAACTTATATATTTTACACCCTGTTCAGCTGCAAGTAAAGCCTCAATTATACTAACACTATGAGAAATGGCCGGTGGAACAAGAGTTCCAGTAAGAGGTCCAAAATGTTCTCTATTAATATTTACTCCATTTTCTTCATAAAAACCTACTAATCTATCTACATACTGCCAATATTTGATAGTTTTCTCTAAAGAAACTTTTTTAGCATAAGGTAAATTATAAGATATACCCCCACCTTCAAAATCAGTAAAACCTCCTGCTAAAGTAATTTCTGCTAAAAGCCTGGCATCAGGTGTTCCATGCCTTATCTGAGCAGGAGCATTGATTTCATCAACTATCTTCCGACAGATATTAATCCCATGGTTTACAGCCGGGAAACCATCTAACATAGATCTTCCCAGCTCTTTACTTTCTTTCAAACCTTTTTGAGCTTCTTTATATTTATTTTGTCTTGTATAACTATCAATTGTTACCGGTAATATATCAGCTTTTCCTTCTTTTTCTAGAAAATTTAACAACTCAATAAATTTATCAGGAATAGCTATTCCAGCTCTAGGCTGAATTAAAGTTTTGGCTTCTCTTTTAGCTTTTAGCATCTTATTTATAACAAATTTTTCTTCTGGATAATTACTATAATAATCTAATACCTCATCCAGATCTACCTTATTACCGGTATTCCATTTTGATAAAATATCATCTCTTAAATTAAAAAATTTATCTATTTCTATCTTCTCATTCCTCAAATTCACTTTTTAATCCCTCCAAAATTAAACTATAAAAAAATCTACCCAAAAATATTTACTTCACTTAAGGAGATTAAATTTTTATCTATTAATTTACCATTCCAAAAGAGTTTTGATATATTTCCTATATCACTAACCATAAAATCTATTTTTTCTTTTTTAACAATTTCTTTTTCATTTTCTATTTTTTCAATATTATTTTTTACAGTTCTGGCTAATACAAAAGCTGGATTAATTAGATTAACTTCTTGACCCATTACATCACCAATAATATCTGTGAGATAGGGAAAATGAGTACAGCCTAATATAAGAGTATCTACCTTTGCTCTTTTTAAAGGTTCAAGACAGCTTTGAGCATAATTATATACACTTTGACCACTTAGTTCTCCTTTTTCTACAAAATTAACAAATTTCGGACAGGGTTCAGCATATACTGAAATATTTGGATCATTATCAATTATTGCATTTTGATAAGCCTTACTTTTCACAGTTCCTTCAGTACCAATGATTCCAACTTTTTTATTTTTTGTTACCTTAATTGCCTTTTTACTTGCAGAATTAATGGTTCCATATATTGGTTTTTGAAATTTGTTTTTTGCCAGATTCAAAGCTACAGCACTGGCAGTATTACAGGCAATTACTATTATATCTGCTCCTTTTTCATTTAATAAAAAATCAATTATTTCTAAACTAAATTCCTTTACTTCTTGAGAAGGGCGCGGACCATAAGGAAGATGAAGAGTATCTCCATAATAAATATACTCTTTATCTGGCATTATTTTAAAAAACTCAGTAGCAACTGTTAGCCCACCTACTCCTGAATCTAAAAAAGCAATTTTCAAAAAGATTCACTCCTTTATTATTTCTTCATTCCAGGTTAATGGTTTTGTTAAATCCATATGACCTACTAATGTTTTAACTTCTTCTCCTTCTATTAAAAAAGTTACCTCTTCAATTTCTTTAAATTGAGTTAGAGTATTAACAACAGAATATACTGTCATTCTTTCTCCTGTGCTACCACCCCAGTGGTTATCAATTAAAGCCCGGTTAAAATTCACCCGGGCCTCTCCATTCATAATTTTTATATCATTTAATTTAACTTTATCAGGTATTGTTCTTGAATTTGCAGGATTATCTGGCCCTGCAATTAATTCTTTGATTGCATTTTGATAAAGATTTTCACTTTTAATAACTCTTTTCTCTGAAGTAAGATACATAGCTTCATCAGTTGCAAAATATATAGAAATTTCCATTTCTTCTATTAATTGATTGGGCTGGCTTTTTTGATTAATTATCCTTAAAGTTCCAAATAAAGCTAAAAGTACTATAATAATTACAATCGAAACAACCACTATCTTTCTGTTAATATCCATTATCTCACTCAGCCTCCAGTCTATCTTTTTCTAAAAAATCTAAGATACCATCAACAATTCCATTAGCTGCTTTATTCAAAAATACATTACTTCCTAAAAGTTTTTCTTCATGAGGATTAGATAAAAAAGCAACTTCAAGCAGAACCGAGGGCATAATAGTATTTTTTATAACATAAAAATTATCCTGTTTTAAACCTCTATCATCAAGCTTAATTTCATCACATAGATTATCATTTATTAGTTGGGCTAATTGCATATCTTCTTTTTTATAATTCTGTGATACATATATTTCACTTCCACCAGTATGAGATTTACGACTGGAATTATTATGAATACTTACAAAAATTCTGGCCTTTTTATCTCTGGCAATTTCAACTCTTCGTTGTAAAGAAACATATTCATCAGTCTTACGAGTAAGTAAAACATTATGGCCTTTCTTTTCAAGTTTATCTCTAACTAATAAAGCTAAATCTAAATTAACTTCTTTTTCCTGAAGACCATTTCCACCAATAGCCCCTGGATCAAAACCTCCATGACCTGGGTCAATCACAATCAAATCACTTAAATCTTCTTTATCTTTCTCTCTTCGAGTTTTCCATAGTTTTATACTAACATTTTTAGTCTTATTATCTGAATTAACTACATGTCCATAATAGTTTTCTAATAAAAATTCAAATCGAACCACATCTTTATCATAAGGTCCAAAATCTACTTTTTTAACCAAACCTTTTTCTTCAGGTAGTTGTAGTTTTCTATTATAATTTTCCAAACCTCTAACATCTACTACCAATCTTTCTGGTGATTCTCTTTTTTTAACTTCATAATCCAGTTTATTATTAAAACTTATCCGTATTTCATTATATCCTTTTTGGTCACCTATTTCAATTTTGCGGATATTATTATTCAAATAAATTTTATTAATATAGCCATCACCATTTCTTTCAGTACTCCAATTATAATTTACCTGTTTATTTAAATCAGCCACAAGTCGAACAACATCACTATTAAATCTGGAAGTCCTTACTTTTTTTACAACTTTATCTTTCTCAGCAGTTTCATCACTAAAACTATAATTTCTAAAAGCACCAGGTAAATCAACAACCAGTCTATCAGGTTCAGAAAGAGTAAAAATCTTTGGTTGTAATTTCTTGTTTGATTCAAAAGAAATGACTGAATCTTCATATTCTAAGTTACTTAATTCGACCTGCCCCTTGGGATAAAAAATTATACTATTATCTCTTTTCTCCTGAGTAAGGTAACTACTTTCTTTTAATTCCAAAACTACTCTTGTAACCATTGGATTAGTTTTAAACTGACTTACTTCTACTTTTTCAATCCATCTATTTTCAGAAAAATTATTTTTAAAACCATTTAAAATAGTATGCGGAAGGTCTATAACCATTCTTTTAGGCTCATTAATATATGATATTTTTGCTTCTCCTATAATATTATCATCAGTAATTATTTCTAAGCCCTGATTATCCTGCCAGGTTATTTCTTTTAATTTTGAAAGATAATTTATTAAAATATCATTACCAGTTTTTATTACACTTTCACTTTCCTGAAAAGATATATTTTTAGTTGAATCAACAATTATTTCTAAATACATCTTATCCTGAGTTCTTTTGATTTCAAGTTCAAACTCTTCAGATGGCAATTCATCTCTAAAATCACCTGAAAGAGTCGCTCTACGTAAAAGTATTTTTAATTTTTCAGGATTATCTTTCATTTTATTAATCTCAACCTGAGTTTCTTCACTTAAATTTATTTTTAATCTTCTATATTTTTCATCATAGGAAATTTTATTTACCATAATTTCAGCATTAAAAACATAAATGCTTTTAGAATCAGTGGTAAAGATATAACCAAAACCTTCGACAATTTTTTTAAAAGGTAAATAAGCCTGATCATTATCTATTACCAGGCCATTCGCCACTTTTCGGGTAGTATTATTTATTTCTAAATAAGGATTACCCTTCATCATTTTAGCATAATTATTTTCTTTTTCTAGTTCTAACAATTGAATAGATTTTCTCCATTCAAGATCAGCTTCCAATAATTCAGAAAGAAAACGAGCTTTTATGTAAATTTCTCCATTAACATCTTTTATATTAGAATCACTATTTATCTTTTCTCCATCAAAATATATATTTTTTCCATACTCATTAGCAAATACTATCATATTTGAAAGTAAAATAAAAATAAAAAAAGAAACGGCTATTAAGCCTATCTTTCTTTGCATCTCAACCACTCCTCAATCAAATATATAAATCTATTAATAGTCCTCTTATTTCATCAATTTTTCTTACAACTTCCAGTACATCTGCCTGTTCTTTTAAAAATAAATCATGAAGTTGATCAAGATTTTTATCGACTTTTTCAATTATTGTATATGTTTTTAAGTTGCCTGATCCATCCCAGCTAAAAGATTGCTTGGCCTGGACGAATTCTTTTTGGATAAGACGCAAAAAATCTTTTACTCTTTTTTTGTATTCTAACATATCCTTTTTATCCAATGATTTTTTTAACTTTTTACCCTGTTTATTGACTATATCCATTAATTTATCAAGACGTTCTTTTATCTCACCATGTTTTATTTCTGATAATTTATCTTTAAAACTACTTTTTATTTCTGTTTTTCTAGATTTGCCTTTTATATTTTTTAATTTTGAACGATTGGAATGTGAAAGTTCATCAGTTTGAATTTTCAATTTAACAAACCTCCTTAAATCTTCACTCATATAATATTATTCGATAAAATAACATTTTTTCCTGCCTTAAAAGGGGATAATAAACAAAAAGACCTGGTAAAATTAACTACCAGGTCCAAAAAATAAATATATTTTATTAATTTTTCAATAAACCATCTAAAAATACCTTTTTTATATCTTTATTAATTTTTTCTTTAGGATATTTATCGAAAAATATTATCCAATGAAATGAAGAAATACTTAGCATTCCGAAAAGACCAGAACTAATTGTTTCTTTATTAATATTTTTAAAAATTCCCTTTTTACTTCCTTCTTCTATAATTTCTTCAATTACTACTATGTATTCATCTTTTAATTTATATATCTGTTCTTCTAATCCTTCTCTATGAACCCACATTTCTCTTACAAAAAAAGAAAAGAAATCACGATAATTATTAAAAAATTCTAATTGAGCATCTATCAATTGTTCTAATCTCTTTTCAGGAGATTTTTCAATATCTATATGGTTTTTTACATATTCAATTAGATTTTTGGTACCATATTCTAATAAAAAATCTAAAAGAGATAATTTATTATCAAAATACAAATAAAAAGTTCCTTTTCCAACTTTTGCTTTTGAAGCTATTTCTGAAACAGTTGCCTGACTAAAGTTTTTTTCCTGAAAAGTTTCGATGGCTGCTTCACATATTCTTCTTCTCTTTTCTTCTAAACCTTCAAATATACTATTATTCGAATCCAATTAAGCCACCTCCTACTTTAAATAACAAACTATATCGAAATTTATCTTATCAAATTAATAATAGCAAATATGTAATTATAAGTCAATTCAAGGAGGGACAGGGATAAACCTGCCCCCTTTTCAATTAACTTATATTTTCTGCTTAAAAGTTCCAGGTGAATTCAAAATAGGCTTTTTCTTCTGCTAACATATTTAGAGTAGAGAAATCCTCTTCACTATTTTCATCATCCATAACAACTGCTCCTATATTAAGATTATAATCATTATCAAGTGAGAATTCAACTTCTGGATTAATCATATAGCCCTCTCCTTCAACATCTGCTATTAAATCAGTTTTTAGAGTGTGGATACTTCTAAAAGGTAATTCACCATGAAGGATTAGATAATTTTCATCAGTAAGTAGTTTATCTTTGTCATTATTTTTTAGAATATCATTTATTTCATAGTCTTTGTAATTACGGTGAAAAAGTTGAACTACTGTATAGAAGTTATTTTCAAAAGTATAATCTCCTCCTATCACAAGATCTAATTTCTTTTCATCATCTT